>CAUZEG010000058.1:0-18543 GCA_963578775.1 Myxococcales bacterium | reverse complement strand
GTACGCTACTCTCGCGCGCAATTCCATGTCAATAGAAGCCTGCTTCCCCTTCGTTTCTGGGGCTGTCCTTGAGTTAAGGCGCGGCTGCCGTTCCGACGTTAATTAGTGGTGGACCATCTGTTGTCAGAAGGGGGCAGAAATAGAAAATGAGGAAGTGTGGCAGAGGGCATGCGGAGAAACTTGTTATATAGAAATCCGACATCTGGGGTATGTCCCGACGTTTCCCTCGCCATTGACGACGTGACAAAAAAGACCATAATACTGCTAATGGGGCGGTAATTTCGATAGGTAGTGGCCGACGAATGGCGAGTGGATCGAGCACAACTCGTGGAGCAATAATATTTCGAACTGCGGCTGAGGTGGTTCAGTTAATTGAACACCTACTCCGCCAACGGGCCATTGTAAATCTGGATCCGGACTTGCGAGAGGAAACCGAGTTTCTTCTTGAACTCATTCCTCCGAAGGGTGTGAAAAAACACTCCACTACGGTGGTCGTACATCAAAGCACGGACCATGGAGCGGTTCTTGGAGTGCCACGTGAGTACGCCGCCGAGCTGATCCTTTTACGTCGATTACAAGGCTTCGCAGGGCGTCAACCGAGCGCGACCCCCGCAGCGGATATCATGGAAAACCGCTTATTTATTAAGAAGCTCCAACCAGGAGAAATGCCCTCCCAGATTGAATGGTCGGCTGGAGCCGAGGAGCCGGCGGTAGCAGCCGAGGCGCCCACCGTAGCAGCCGAGGCGCCCACGGTAGCAGCTGAGGAGCCCGCGGTAGCAGTCGATGCGCCCACGGTAGCAGCTGAGGAGCCTGCGGTAGCAGCCGAGGCGCCCACGGTAGCAGCTGAGGAGCCCGCGGTAGCAGTCGAGGCGCCCACGGTAGCAGCTGAGGAGCCCGCGGTAGCAGCTGAGGAGCCCACGGTAGCAGCGGAGGAGCCCACGGTAGCAGCGGAGGAGCCCGCGGTAGCAGCGGAGGAGCCCGCGACAGAACCAGAGAGTAGAGAAAGGGGGAGGCGACGCGAAAAACGGGGAAGGGCACCGGGGGAGAAAAAGAAGCCTTCAATGCAGGGAACCATTCGACTCCTTGAGGATCCGACCGAGCTCTATTTCCCAGGGGATTGGAAGAAATTCTCCGATGTGCCTGCGAAGGGATTGAGCACTGTCAATCTATTAGCCTATCTGGCGGACCAACCCAAGGCCGGCATACTGCAGGTGGTGACTGCTGAGGCAAAGTACAACTTTTATATGGATGGGGGTCAAATCGTCGCGATGAAGGAGAAAGCACTGGTGAAAACGGAGAAGCGAAGGGCTGTTCCCGGTGCGCGGACCAAGATGTTGGACGATGTGTTGAGACTGAAGGATGCGGCGTTCAATTATACCGAGTACAACCGGCTGCCCATCCGGCAGTCTGGCGGGGGTGTCTCGCTCATGAAATACATGACGGCATACCTGACCAAGCTCCTGAAACCCATGTACCATAGTGATCTGGAGGGTTTGCTGGACCCCTTATGGGGCTTCTACGTATCGGTGCCGGAGGAAATGACTTATATGGTGGAGGCCCTGAAAGTCAGCGGGAAGGAAAAGCATATACTCGAGCATGTATTGACCGGCGAGAACACCTTGAAAATGTGTTATGCGAGGAGTGTACTTGGTGACTCGGGGATGAGTCGTTTCATCGTCCGGTTTGGTCTTCTGGGATTACTGGAATTCACGGGAGCCCCTGTTTTCACGAGCACATCCAGAGCCCCCGAAGATATTCTGAAAGATGTGCTCTCTAAGATGAACCGTCAGAACGCCTTTGAGCATCTTCATGTGCATTGGTCGGCCCACGAGACTGAGATTACCAAAGCGTTTGAAACGCAGAGAAAGGCCTATGGTGTAGATTCCAAGATCCGCAAAGCTTCATCCGAGTGCAACCAGATCGCTGAGAGTATCTGGGATCAAGTCGAGGAATCCTATAAAAAATTAAGAACCGCCCAATCACGGAGCAATATTCGTGATGAGTCTTACGGGCCGATGAAGCAGAAAGCTGCGGCGAGCCTCATCCATAAACAGGCTCATTTAGCAGTGATTCGCGGCCAGTTTGAACTCGCGATCCTACTCTTTGAAAATGCCGTCGATCTTCATAGGTACCCGGAGTATGAGCGCGACCTGGCAAAGTATAGGGGTGGGAAGCGCTCTTAGCGTTTTTTCTTCTGATAGGTGCCCATGGTGATGGCGCGGCCGATAATATGCCCTTCCATATCCTTGATAAGCCCTGTTCTTGTAGGCGACCGGACCTTTCCAAATTTTGTATCCAAGGCATAGAGCCGGAAAAAGTAGCGATGAATTCCGGTCGGTGGGCAGGGGCCTCCATAGCCGATATTTCGGAAGTCATTGAGGCCCTGAACCGCTCCCTTGGGAAACTTGATCTCCCCCTCCTTGAATTCTCCGGACTTGGGCGGCAGGTTGTACACGACCCAATGGACCCAGATCATTTCAGGCGCCGCTGGATCGGGCGCGTCCGGGTCGTCCATAATTAACACCAGTGACTTGGTTCCTTTGGGGACATGAACCCATTTGAGTGGTGGCGAGACATCCTTGCCTTCGCAGGTGTATTTGATGTCCATGAAGTTGCCGTGCTCGAAGGCTGGCGACAAAAGCGTAAAGGCGGGACCCGTCTTAGGAGGCGGGGCAGCAAATACGTTACTGCTGACCAGGAGAAAGCTTGCGATGGTGAGGAAAAAGCCTGTACATCGATGCATGGTGGGAACTCCAGATATCAAAACGGGGTTATAGACCTCGAATTCGGCGAATTTAGGCCAGGGTGTAGATACTATACCGCCATTACGCGCTGCTGTGTAGCCGGTCGGTGAATTTGATTTGCAGTCTGCGGTTGGAGGATAGTTGTGCCCATGAAGAAAGGATTTTCGTTTTTGCCTTGTCTCCGGACTATCGTACTGGGGTTCTTGCTGGTCCTGGCCGCCTGTTCCACGGCGAATGTTCCCGATGGCGGGAACGATGACACGGCGCATGTAGATGTTGATCGGGACCCGCAAGGATTTGAGGTGGATCCAGAGGGTTTCTGGCTCAAAGGAGATCTTCATGTACATGCGACCGGGGCCAGCAACGATACGGGTGGCGACTCCTTTCCGGCAGATATTAACGCCAAGGCGCAGGAACGGGGTCTGTTTTTTGTTGTGTTGACCGACCATAGTAATAGCACCGGTAGCGACGCCTCCACCCGAGATGAAGATCCAGAGCTATTTAATCTGGGGCCTGAGTTCATGTATTGGGAGGAAGCCGCGACACAGACGGAGGCGGATGTATTTCTGCTGGTAAGTGGTAATGAGATCAGTCCACGCCACCCCGAGGAGGCGGTGGCCCCGTGTGGGCATATTGGATGTATTCCACGCTCCCTTGACGACTTTGACACGGACTCGCCGTTCACGGACCGGCCTATGGGAAGCGTGACCGGGGGAGAGGCTCTGGAACAGGCCCAGGCCAGAAATTGCTTCGCCATTGTGAACCACCCCTACGCTTTTGCGGGTTGGATCGCCTACGACTGGAGTCGATTCGATTACGATGGAATGGAGGTATGGAACGGTGGTGGTGGTGGCTTTGATGTCTTTGACCAGATGAGTTACGACGCCTGGCGTTGTGATCTCCTATCGGGTCGTTGGGTTGTCCCTATCGGAGCCAGTGATAATCATCGGGTTCATACCGAGCCACCTGGACTCCTACTTCATCCAGCTCTGGGATGGCCCCATACGGCCGTGTTCGCGGTCGACAAGACCTGGCCTGGTATTATTGCCGGATTGGAGTCTGGCCATGTCTATCTGGCAGAGGGCGATTCGCGGATTCAGATCGATGGGTACGATGATAAAAAGCGTCGCCACGAGGGACTGGGAACCCGGTATCTCCGGGTGCGGGGGCATCTGGACTCTCGAGCCGAGGATGGTGGCACTTTACGTATTGTGCATGCGACGGCTTGTTCCGATCCCCGGCCGGACCCGACGGAGGTGCCGTCCATTGAGGAGACGGTACTATACGAGGAAACAGTGGCTGCGGGCGATTTCGAGGTGGTTGTAACGATCGTGGGTGATCCGGGGGTGTACACGACGACCGTACTTACGAATCCACCGACCATTGTCGAGGGATCACGCTACGCTGCTCTGTCGCGCGCTATCCGGATACCCTGATCGGCGGCGGCAAGGGTATATGCTATTGGGCTTTGGGCGGGATCAATCGCTCTATGAAAAAGGCCATGGAAGTAGCGCCCGACATATACCTGTACGCGGCCGCAGAGATCATGCCGGTATCTGTTCCCAGGGTGTTCTTCCGGCCCGTGACGAGTCCAGAGTATTGTCTTTTCCCATAGTGAATCTTCACCGTCAGGTCGACGAAACTGCCTACTCCGGTTGTGGGATTCTCTTCTTTGAAATCTCTCATCAGGCCCTGCGTTCGTACTGCGTTCCAGAGTTTCTTTTCTTGTTCTGGGGTCAGGGTGAAGGTCCAGGTCTTATGGGAGCATCGGCCCCGTACGCAGGTCGACCGGTCGGGACCGGACACCGTCACCTTATTCCCCTTGACCTCAATGGCACGGGTCTCCGAATGGCTGTCCTTGCTCTGTTCGAAATTCGTCAGTTTTATCCGCAGATGGGGTGCTTGTACGGCGGCCAGGCCCGTTCCGGATACGAGGACAAGCAAGGGTATAGCGAGGACGATGCTGAGCCGAAGACGTTTCATGAAGTTTCACACCAGAATGGGTCAGGTTTCGAATTGTAATTGCTGCCACCGACCGCGATCAGCGGAACCCTTACAGGCCCAGAATTCCCGGCGGGCCGGGATGGCGATAATTGTCGAGTTGGTGGCAGTTCCCTGGTCGTCTTCGGCGTAGCGATTGATACTGTCGACACCGTCCGTTCGATCACAGAACAGGTTCTTCAAGGTTTCGTAGTCATGCTCCCCTTGCGCGAGGAGAGTATCGGCCCGGTCCCGCCGCTTTGAACTGCTTGAGCTGGGCGGCTGCCATTCCGCCTCCACGTGGGCGTCGGATAGGCAATGGTTGGTACGACTGATGGGGCCATCCAGGGCGTTGCGTGTAACCACAAAATCAGGGTGGGTTTCCCACTCCGTGGCGTGTGTTGTATCCGCCATCCAGTAGGTATGTGCGCCCGATCGAGGCGCGTTTTCAATCGTCGCCGCGGCTTCGTCCCAGGCGGCGGCGTTGAGGGCACGATGGAGAACGTTCAAATACCCAACCCCAATCCGGGCACCCCAGGTCTTGATATTGGTGGTGCCAACGGCTCGGCCATCGGCGTTCATGCCGACCAGGGTAGGACAGCCGCTTACGGTCACACTCCAGGTTTCGATTCCGATGGTCGGAAGGCGGTGCACGGCGATAACGTAATCTATATCCTGCGGATTGAGGTCCCAGGTCTGACCGGCAAGAATCAGCCCATCTCTGGAATGTGTGGAAGGAAGCATAAGAGAGGTGCAACCTTCGTCATCCGCCGCATCTGACAAGGCTGTTACGTCGCGCAGATCGGTCATATTGGCGGCAGTGAAGAGATCATAGGGGTCGACTCGAGCGGCATCGGCAATGGCACAATGTTCGTCGAAGGCGTCCGGATCCCAGCCTCGGAACACCTCAAAGCATAGACGGCCATTGGAGCGTAGGGCGTCCAGATCTCCGCGGCCGGCTTCAGCCAGATATTCCGTGGCGGCCTCAAACCGCATGGGGATAAAGGCCTGGATCAACTCTCGAAAGGCCTCACCCTGGCCATGCCCCAGCTCCTGCGGGGTACCGGCTACGGTGATCTGGGGAAGTTCGTGCAACGTCATACTTACCTCAAGTGAGCAACTGTAGCAGGGGCTATTGGGGAATGAAAGGTTCTGTGGTAGGACGGGAGAGCGATGGAATAAGAAGGTCCCATGTGGAGGGCGATCGATGTTGGGTGCTGATCCAAACCTGGTACGTATTCGGACCCGGCGCGAGCTGGACGACATGGTGCGGGCGGGTCGGCTCGCTGCAGAATGCCTACAATGGATTTGCGATCAGGTCGTACCCGGCATGGCCACCCAGGACATCGACGATCTGCAGATGCAGTTTGCGCGAAAGCATCAGGTAGTTCCCGCCCCATTGAACTATAAGGGCTTTCCCAAGAGTATCTGTACGTCCGTGAACGAGGTGATCTGCCACGGTATCCCCAGCCCCGATCATATTCTGAGAGAGGGGGACGTTGTTGGCATTGACGTGACCCTCATTGTAGACGGCTTTCATGGTGATAACGCGGCGACCATTCCTGTGGGAGAGGTGTCTGATTCCACCATGCGTCTTCTGAGAGCTACTCTTGAAGCCCAGCGAAAGGGGATCATGGCCGTGCGGGAGGGAGCACGAATCGGAGATATTGGGCATGCCATTCAATCGCATGTGGAGCCCCTGGGCTATTCGGTTGTGCGTGACTTTGTGGGTCATGGAATTGGCACTATTTTTCATGAGGCCCCCCAGATCCCACATTTCGGTGTGGCGGGGAGAGGTCGTAAATTGCGTGCCGGTATGACCTTTACTATCGAGCCCATGATCAACGAGGGTGACTGGCAATGTCGAGTGCTAGACGATGATTGGACGGCCGTAACCCTTGACGGGAAGCTATCGGCCCAATACGAGCATACGATGGCGGTAACCCCGGATGGTGTCCGGGTGTTGACGGTTCAAAATGATGAGGGGACCTGGGAGCCGCCGGGGCGTTGGGCACCACCAGGATGGGACGAATAACAGGATTTGGAGTACGACGAATGGACGAAACCGTACGTCTAACAAGCTATTCCCACGGTGCAGGCTGCGGCTGTAAGATTGCCCCCGCAGTCTTAAGCGAGATCCTCGCGGGCCAGCACCCCGGTTTTCCCGATGCGCGGCTTTTGATAGGCAACGCTACCCGTGATGATGCGGCTGTGTACGCAATTGACGACGAGCGGGCCGTGGTGTCGACAACCGATTTCTTCATGCCCATCGTGGATGATCCCTCGGACTTTGGCGGTATTGCGGCGGTAAACGCCATCAGCGATATCTACGCTATGGGAGCAACTCCCTTGATGGCGATTGCCATTCTTGGCTGGCCCGTCAACAAGTTGTCTCCCAAAGTCGCGGCTGCGGTTCTTGATGGGGCCCGGGAAGCCTGTGCGCGTGCCCGGATCCCCCTGGCCGGTGGGCATAGCATCGATGCCCCGGAACCGATCTTCGGACTGGCTGTTACGGGCCTGGTAACTCGAAAATACATCAAAGCCAATACGTCCGCCGAGGAAGGCTGCAAACTATATCTCACCAAACCTCTGGGCATTGGAGTTGTGTCCACCGCTCAGAAACGGGGCGTGGTTTCAGACGAGGATTTCGCCGTTGCGCGGGATGTGATGTTAGAGCTGAACGACGTGGGGCCAGAACTGGCACAGCTGGACGGCGTAAAGGCGATGACGGATGTGACCGGATTCGGACTGCTCGGCCATCTTATAGAATTGTGTGAGGGCAGTGGCCTTTCTGCAAGAATTAAGGTTGAAGATTTACCTGTAATAGCATGTGTTCCCAAGTATTTAGACATGAGTATCATGCCCGGTGGTACCGGCCGGAACTTTGAAAGTTATGGCCATAAAGTGGGGCCACTGACCGAGGACCAGAAAGGACTCCTCTGCGATCCCCAGACCAGCGGTGGGTTGTTGGTCGCAGTGGCTCCAGACGGAGAGGAAGCGTTCCTGGAATGTACGGCCAGTCGAGGCTTCGATCTCCAGTCCTTCGGTGTGCTTGAGGCGCAGGGCCCGATGGTAATCAACCTTCAGTAGATAGTGAACTAGTCTACGACCTGAATATTCGTGCCCTCGACCAGGTTCCCGATGATTTGTATTCCTGCCGCCTCGTGATCCATTACGGACAGGTCGACCCCGTCCAGCATCGTGTCCAGGTTACGGCTGATATGTAGAGTGCGTGACGTTGTAGGGATCTGTAATGGGCTGATGTGTCCTTTTCCGTTCGTCAGATCATCGGTCCGGCCCTGGGCAGATCGGGTTGAGAATATGAAGGGGACGGCTTCGCTGCTTCCCGGTAGCGTGTAGGTACCCTGGAGGATCATGCTCAGCTCTTCGGAGACCATGTCCACATCTGTGGGAAGGTTTGCTATTCCATGTTGTTCTTCGGCACGGCCGATGAGGTAGAACGCGCTGCAATAGTCCCCGTCCATGGGCATGAAGGTGCCCATTCGAACGCTCTCGTGGGCTCGAAGATCCTCGACCAATGGCGCGACGAAGCGTCGTTGCTCCAGGGTCTCATCACCACCGTGCCCGGCGTAGGCCTTCGCGACTCCAAACAGGCTCCATAACCGTTCGAGGACTGTTGTCTCCTCTTCGCAAAATAGGAATTCCACGGAGAAGCTGATCAAATATCCCGTATCAATATGATAGCTGACGCCAAGATCGTTCTCGATCCGGAGCGTTCCATCCGCGGGTTCTGGTTCAGGAGCATCCCAATGTAGCTCGATAACGAGCTCTGTGCTCAAGGGCAGAGACTCGGGCTCGGATGTACAGCACAACGCACATATAAGCCCTATACAGAGGCCAATAAAAAGCTTGGAATACACGCCTGTACCCCTTGGCGAAGGATGGATTCGAGACATCCATGAGTCCTATTGCGGGGGTTGGTTGCCACCGCCTTGATTACCGCCAACGCAATAACCATCGTCCGTACACTGGGGGTTCGCGTTTGGATTGTTGGGAGGAATGGGGCAGTCGTCCGTCGTTTCGCATTTAACACGGCAGATCATTTCCCCATTGGGTGTCTCGGCACAGCCGCAGCCCATGGTGGCGGCGGCAGGACAGACGGCCTCGCAATCGGCAGCTGTCTCACAGGTCGGTGGGCCGGTGGGTTCGGGTTCGGGCTCTTCACCCCCTCCACCATTATTGGGTTGGCATACGCCGTCGTCCGTACATAGAAC
The DNA here is from genome assembly GCA_963578775.1 of Myxococcales bacterium. Taxonomy (GTDB): domain Bacteria; phylum Myxococcota_A; class UBA9042; order UBA3505; family UBA3505; genus UBA3505. Next base: position 9,584 of record CAUZEG010000058.1, on the reverse strand, counting down.
CTGGAAATCCGGGTTGTTTGGCGGTGTAGGGCAATCTTCGGCGGTCTCACATTTTGGACGGCAGCCCAAGGTGCCATTCGCGGTGGCCATACATGTGCAGCCGAGCACAGCGTTCGGATTACAGGCGCCCTCGACGGCACAATCTTCGTCATTCTCGCAATCATCCGTCTCCGGTTCCGGTTCCGGTTCCGGCGGTTCTCCGCCTTGTCCCTGATCGGGCCGACAAAGCCCGTTATTATTACAGGTCAGAGTAATGTTGGGATTCCCGGGTGTAGGGCAATCCTCGTCGGTTTCGCAGCGTGGAATACATCGTTGTTGGCCGTTTTGCCCCTGGACACATTCACAACCGAGTGCCGCGTCTTCGGGACAGCCACCTTCCGCATCGCAATCCGCCTGACTTTCGCAGGTCTGGGGTCCACCCTGCGGTGGGCCGCCGCCATCCTCTCCGGGAAAGGGTAGGGGGTTGTTTCCGTTGTCCTCCGATACATCCTCTCCACCGCCCCCGCTGTCGGAGGTTGCATCGGGTGGAGTCTCTAGGCATATGCAGTCATCGAAAGCGGTGCCTTCGTCGTTACATTCCTGGGAACCGCTGTTTCCATCGGCGCAGAAGCAGTCCTGGCTCAGGCCAGCTTCGCAACCCTCTGGCGGGGCTGGGTTTCCACCATCGCCGGTGGAAGCGTCCGGATTGCTTGTGGCACAGGCAAGAAGCCCAGCTAGAAAAAGGATGCTGAGGTACTTCCAGGGGATAGACATGGCCCGATCTCCAATAGGTGGTGGATGAGGCATGGTACCAGAGCGAGTCCGCTGGGCAAAGGGCTTTTCGGCCTAGATGAGGGCTTCAAGTACGACGATCTCCGACCTGGCGGCGACGAGGGATCGGATTCCGGGTCCGACTTCCACGGTTGCTTCCGAAGCGTCGAGGGGAGTTGCGGATACCACGGAATAGACGGACCGCAAGCCACCAAACCACCATCTACGATCCGCCAGGAGAATTTCGTCACCGGGCTCCACCTCGAGGGATTCTTGAGCGGATGGGCTGAGGCGAAGCAGTACAGCTCCCGTCTTATCGTCGTATTCATCTTTCCGAGAGACCACGATTCGGGCGTGGATCTTCTTGGGCTTACGATAGGGGTCGATATCTTTCCCATAGCGTTTCCGGATCAAGGCCCTGGATGTGACCTGGGTAAGCCCTTCGATTTCCGATGCTGGACGGGGTCGCGTGAAGAGACTGACCAGAATACCGATCAGCAGACTGACGGCCAGACCATATAGGGCCCGGGTAAATTTGTAGGCCTTGGCCCCGGACAGGGTTTTTGTCCGTTGGAGTTTCAGCCGGACCTCTGTTTCCATGATTGGAGATTGAATATTGGCCGGGAGCGCAATGGCGAGTCCACCAGACTTGTCCAGTACCTGGTCGCTAACCGTAACGGCGGTAGCCGTTACGGAGCCTCCCGCCACGGGTAGCTGTAGATTGAGTTCCTGGGCGGTCTTGGCTGATAAGAAGTGCCGGGTGGTCTGGGAGAGGGCAATCTCCCCTTCTTTCAGATGAATCCCCTCCAGCTCAGCCGGGTCGCTGATCACCCGTACCTGGGCGGTAATCACCTTCTCGGTGGGAATTCCGTGAGAGAAGGGCGCTACCAATGAGGGGATAAAGACCGAGAGCAGAATCAGGCCGAAACCTCCGAGGACGGTCGCGGTGGCGGCCGCCGGTGTGTAGCGTGGCCAGAGCATGGCCAGAAGGAGGGCGATCACCAGAGGAGGCGTGACTGCGGCGGTGAAGGCGGCATGGGCGCTATAAATAGAGCCAAAGCTCATGAATACCGGGACCAGGAAAACCCCGAGGAGGGTGACACCGACGGCGGTGTAGCGGGCGATTTTTAGGTAGTAGCGATCGGGCTGGTCCTTTTTTATGTAGGGCTTCCAGATATCGTTGACGACGATAGCGGAGACGGCCGTAATCAGAGTGTCCACCGTGGACATCAGGGCCGCGGTCAAGGCGGCCATGACCAGTCCAAATACACCCGGACTACAGAGGATGTCGCTGACGACGAAGAAGATGCTGTCGGCTCGGGTTCCTTCCGGGATCATCCCTGCGTTATTCATGGCACTGCCTACCCAGCCACCGGACGCGACCACGATGGCGGCGATGGGCATGAGGACGAGCATGGATGCCAGCGCGGCTTTCTTTCCTTCGTTGACGCTTTTTGTGGATAGAAAGCGCATCATAACGCCCTGGTTCAAGAAGAAGAAAACGGCGCTATTGGCCATGGCGTCCTGCCAGAATATACCGACGGAACTATATTCTGGATCGGTGTTGAAATTGGTAAAGGCCATCCGGTGTTCCGGTAGCAGATTGGTCCAGAATTCGGAGAACCCGCCCAGGGCCATGACCCCCAGAAAGATGATCACCCCTCCGGTTATCAGCAGCATGAAGCCCTGAAAAAGATCGGTGACGATGACGGATGTTTGTCCCCCGGCCGTAACATAGATGGCGGAGATGGAGGCGACGAGCATGGCGGCGGTGAACACATCCCAACCGAGGAGGAAATGCAGGGCCTTGCCCATGGTGAAGAGATTAATGCCGATATAGCCGATCAAATAAACAAGCAGCAGAAATGTGACGGTCGCGCGCGTCACTGGGCCAAAGCGGCGCTCAAAGTACTCGGGAATGGATACAACGCGACTGAAAAAGATGATCGGCAGCCAGCCAAATAAGAAAAGGGGTAACCAGAACCAGTCGTTGAGATAGGTCTGACTCGAGGAGATACCGTAGGAGTAGGCCACCCGGCTGTATTTCACGAAGGAGTAGGAGCCGATGGTCGTGGCGATCAGGGACATGGTGATGAACCACCACGAGAACTTCTGCCCTCCGAAGAAGAAGTCCTTGGTGGATTTACTGTGGCGGCCGAAATAGCTCCCTATTGCCAGGATCGCCAGGAAATAGCCGATCATAATGCCGTAATCGAGACCGGTTCCGCGGGTGGTTTTCGTGGCGTCGGTGGGATCGGGGATCGGGGCTGGTTTCGGCGCCTGGTAGGCGTGGTCGGGAGCACTGAATTGAAGGAAGGCCTGGAAGGCCATGTAAAAGACGAGTCCCCCCAATATGATGAGGAGATTTCGTCGTTTACTGCCTGGCTCAAGTCCGACAAAGCCGGCTTTCCAACCGTAGAAGAGGCCCACGGCCAAAAGGGCGCCACCGATGCCATATTGATAGAGATAAGGAGTGCTTGCCATGCGGGCTACATACCTTGTGGCCACGCAGAGGGCAAGCCGTCTATCGGGCTGTCCGTGCCCTGTAATGTGGTGGTTTCTACCCATTCGTCGACCCGATAGGAAAGCACCCGGTATAGAGGTGCAGGCCAACTGGAACGGGTCATCGACAAAATATGAGCGGGATTGGCGTTCGACGTATAGGGTCGAAAGGGAGTAGAGTGCACCCTCAGACCGACGGTGGATCGATACTAATGAGTTGGGACATAGACGCGATCAACGAGGCTCTCGAGGGCAAAAGCCCAGAGGAGATTGTGGCCTGGGCAGTGGAAGTGAGTGGGGCTGCCGTTGTGTGCTCCACCAATTTTCGCCCCAAGGAGGCGGTGATCCTGCATATGGTCACTCAGGTCATGCCCCAGATGCCAATTCTATGGGCGGATACCGGGTATGCAACTCAGGAAACCTACCGCTTCGCGGAGAAATTGACCCAATCCCTCCATTTGCACATGCACGTCTTTAATCCTGGAATCACGCGTTCACGCTGGGAAGCCGTCTATGGTGAGGTGCCGACGATCGACGAGGTTAGACGCCATGACGCGTTCACGGAGATGGTGAAAATTGAGCCGTTCTTCCGTGGCTTGAATGTGCTGGAACCCAGCATCTGGATCACGGCCATTCGACGCGGGCAGACCGCGTTTCGCGACGGTCTTGATATTGCGTCCATGGGCCCCTTCGGCATTCTGAAGATAAGCCCGATCTATTCCTGGACGGACGAAGATATGGACCGCTACCTGACGGAACATGATCTACCGGACGAGACCCACTATTTCGATCCCACCAAGGTGGAATCCGATCGGGAATGTGGTCTCCACATTGTGGACGGCAAAGTGGTCCCCGACAAATAGGCTCAGCTCTCGTTCATGTCGACCGGGTATACGTCGACACCAGCCTCTTTAAAGAGCTGATGGCTCAGGTCGAAGTCGTCCGTCCAACGTTCCGGGATCTGCAACCCGGCCGGGTAACGAACCTCCCGCACTCCCGCCTGCACCAGGGAGCGTGAGCAGCGGGTACAGGGGGGCCAGGTTATGTAGGCACTACAGTCTTTTAGAGATACGCCGATTCGTGCGGCGTGCATGATGGCGTTCTCTTCCGCGTGGCAGATCAACGGGTATTTCTTTTCCCGATCGTTCAGCCGCTCTTCCGTATCGTCGATGCCCCGGGGAAAGCCATTAAAACCCGTGCTCCGGATTTCTCGGTCGCCGCCTACGATGACACAGCCCACCTTGGTAGAGGGGTCTTTGCTCCAGCCGGAGATATGATGCGCAAGTTCGATGAAGCGTTTGTGCCAGTTGGTCATAAGAATACCGGGTCGTCGTTCTGTTCAAATCACATACATGGGCCGGACGCGTTGGACAAGTGGCTCCGTGTGAATCTACTCGCAGGGTGGATAACTGAGTGCCGAGGGGCAGGCCGGGAGAGCCTCATTATTATGGAGCGATTTGACCCAGGCGATGGCGTATCCAATGGACCCGCGGAGCATGTCGAAATGGGTTAAGTCGGCAAAGAGACAGGAGTCGGCGTCAACTCCATTATCTGCCAGGAAATCGAGGACACAGGACTGGCGGACCGGGTCATTCTGCACATCGTCCTCGGCGCTGATGACCAACAGGGCACCTCCGTCCGGATCCATCAGGGGTTGGTTGTCGAGCATCCGGTCGAGATAGGCCTGTATCGTGGGGGTGCAGTTGGCATTATCGAAACAGTCCACAACACCATCCAGAATGGTGTTGGGGGCGGTGTAGCTGCCGACGCTCCCGGCCAGGATACTTACGATCTGATAGATACAATTCCCTTCGACGGCCGGGAGGATGGTTTCCACAACGTCGGGGTGGTAGATCTCACCCGCGACCGTTTCGCCGCCTGTATTGGCCCAGTCTGCATATAGGGCCAAAGCAAAGACCGCACGACGAACGCCATTCCCACCCAACAGAGAGACGAGGTTGGGGTAATGGAAACCCAGGATACTATTATTTGCCTGGATTGACCCACCAAAGGAAACCGCGCCCAGCAGTTCCAGGTCGGGCGCAGCGTAGTCTGCGGCATAGCCGTGGACGTTCAAGGCGATGCCTCCTCCCTGGGAGTGGCCGGCCACCACGAATGTATCGTCCACCGAGCCGGGCTCAAGCATGGCCCGGGCGGCCCGGGCGGCGTCGATGACGGAATGCGCACTATCTTTGTGATTGCCATATCCCTGAACACCCGTAGTACCCAGGCCTGCGTAATCGGGGGCGATGACCACGTAGCCAGAGGCTGCCCAGGTGATGAGGTTCTCGACGGTTCCGGTCACCAGTCCTTTCGATGGTGTGCAATTATCCGCTACGCCGGCGGTGCCGTGTGCAAAGACAATGGTGGGTCGTGGCCCGGCCACGGCGGAATCGGGAACGAGCAGACGTGCTGTGCCCAGACCCGGCACACCGGGCGCGCGCTCGGTCCGATAGGTTAAATGGTATTCCTTATAGCCCGAGACGACCTCAATCCCCTGGATAGTGATGACCTGGGCCTGGGCCGTCGTCTGGCTCACCGTAAAGCCGGTGGAACAACGTACAACCGCTCCCCGCTGGGTGGCGTCAAACGGGGGCAGGTTGCCGGGGAATTCGTAGATCTCGGTAAGAGTGCTGTTACATATAAGGGCGACTTCCGGTTGAATTGGAGGTGCCCCGTTCGTGTCCGGCGGAAGCGCTACATCGACAACGGTGCCGTCGTCGATGATGCCCCCGATGTCCTCCGGCGCCGTGTCCGAACTGGAACCCGAATCACCGGGGGAGCCGTCCGGCGATGCCGAATCTGTCGTGTTTGTGGTATCGGTACCCGAGGTATCCGCGCCGGTGGTGTCAGTACCCGAGGTATCCGCGCCGGTGGTGTCAGTACCCGAGGTATCGGTGCCGGCGGCGTCAGTGCCCGAGGTATCGGTGCCGGCGGCGTCAGTGCCCGCGTTGTCCGTTCCAGCGGTATCCGCGCTCGCGCTGTCGCCAGCGCCGCTATCATTGCCCGTTGATGTATCGGCCGTTGTGTCGATGGTCCCCGGGTCGTTGCCAGCCGTGTCGGTTTGTCCGCTTGTATCGGACGCCGTGGAATCAGAGGTGGTGCTCGTATCGGTTGTCGAAATACCATCCGATGTGGGGGCGTCTATGTTAGAGCTGTCTAACGTCCCGTCTTTGCAAGGCAATGGGTCGTACGTTTCTGCACTTTGACCACAGGAAAGGACGCTTATCACGACCAGGATATAGCTGAGGTATTTTATGGAGGGACTCATCTAGACGCCTATTTGATTGATGGTTGCTACCGTCGCATCACATCTTTTCGAAAAGGCTGCGGAGTGTCCAGTTGCAGAAAAAGATTTTAATAGCTGTGGGTATTGTGGCATGTCATGGGAAGGCAGAGGTTCAAACAGGGTTGTAAAGGAGTCGTCGATGTTGGCCAGAGTATGGGTTTTCGGTCTGAGTGTTTTCCTTTTGGTAGGAAGTGTTGGCTGTGGTGGTACATCGGACACTACCGGGGCGGACTCTGGGACGCAGGAAGATAGTTCGGCCGCGGACACAGGTTCCTCAACTGATGTAGGGAGCCAGACCGATACCGGCACGTCCAACGATACAGGCACGTCCAACGATGCAGGCACGTCCAACGATGCAGGCACGTCCAACGATGCAGGCACGTCGATGGACAGCGGCTCCACGTCCAGTTGCCCGTCGGATACCTTTTTGAATGTCGGTGATTTTGAAGGTCCCGGTGGAAATTATCCCTCACCCAGCCTGAACGTGTATTGCGACGGGAATACGATGTACGTCGAAAGCAACGGGATCCCGCACTATACATTTGAACAGATGACCCCAAATGCGCTGCAGGAAAACAACAGCGTGTATCCGATCCCTTTGCAGCCACAAGAGGCATCGACGCCATCAATCATTCCCTGTCTGGGTACAGTAGGCGTAGCCGTAAATGGGGCTCCGTTCTACGGGCCGAATGAAGCCGCGTTCCCCGATCCCTATGGTGATCCGGTATACAATAATATCATGGATGTATGCGAGGGACATACCGGGGGCCAGGGCGATTATCACTACCATGCTCTGCTGGTGGCGTGTCTAACGGCAGACCATCCAAATGATGGGGTGACCCCCTCACCGATTATTGGATGGGCTCTTGATGGATATCCCGTCTATGGGCCGCATGGCTGTCTGGATGCGGACTGTCAGACCGTTATCGAGTTCAAAAGTAGCTGGGAGCAGATCGGTGATCCCACCGAATACGCCTGGGAGGCGAACGAATATCAGGCCAAGGAAGGACCGGAGTATCTTGACGAATGTAATGGCCGTGTAGGGCCCGATGGTACCTACCGCTACCATGCCACGGCTACCTTCCCCTATCTTCTTGGCTGCTATCACGGTGAAGTTGCTGGCAATCCGCAGGCTTGTCCGGAGGAAGGAGGCGGAGGCCAGGATCCGGGCCCAAACCCCGGCGGACCCCCGGCGTGTGAGACCGATGCCGATTGCCCTCCCGGACCGAATGCCCTTGGCATGACCTGCACGCTCGAGGGGATCTGTGCACCCAACTGCAATACCAGCTCGGACTGCCCGAGTGGACCGGCCGGGATGACCCTGCTTTGCACTGAAAAAGGCTATTGTGCCCCCTGATCAGTCCGTCTCGTTGAAGGATATCACGACCTTGCCGAACTGATCTCCACTGTCCAGGTGGGAGAAGGCCAGGGCGCCATCTTTTGCTGGAAATACCCGGTCGACCACGGGTATAAGTTTCGTTGTATTCACGAACCCGATCATAGCCGCGAAATCTTGCGGCGAGCCCATGGTCGTCGCAAGAATCGACACCTGCTTGTAGAACATATGTTGGGGTAATAGCGCGGGCCATTTCCCACGGGTCCCACCATAAAAAGCCAGCCGTCCGGCTGGTGCGAGCAAGCGCACGAGATTGCCGAAGCCATCTCCCCCGGCCGAATCGATCACAACGTCGTATCCATCCGGCGCGAGAGCCTGTGCGGCGCTAAGAAAATCGTCATTACAATAATTCACGCCGCCGCTCGCACCCAAAGCGATGGCCTGTTGGAGTTTGGAATCCGAGCTGCTGGTCACATACACCTCACAACCGAGGGCGAGGGCAAATTGGGCGGCGAATAGAGCGACCCCACCACCAACGCCGGAGATGAGCACCTTCTCGCCGGGCTGTGCCTGTCCGCGGGTGACGAGCGCTCGCCAGGCCGTCAGTCCAGCCAGGGGTAGGGCGGCGGCCTGGCTGGCCGTAAGATGGCTGGGCCGAGGTGCGAGATTTTCCACTGGCACGCTAATGTATTCAGCGAAGGTTCCCGGTCGTGGAAGCCCAAGAATTGTGAAGTCGCTGCCCTGGGTTTTCGGGTTGTCTCCCCAGCCGATGCTGGGGTTGATAATCACCGATTGATCGACCCAGCTCTCACCATCATCCACCACGGATTCAACCGTGCCGGTCCCGTCGCTACCAAGGATGATTGGCAGGACAATACCGGGGTATTGGCCGTGCATGATCCAGAGATCACGATGGTTGAGGGCAGCGGCGTCCAGGCGTACGAGGGCTTCGCCAGACTGGGGTGATGGATTCGCATGATCTCCAAAGACTGGCGGTTGTCCTGCCTCTTGTAGAACCAATGCCTTCATGATTCCTCCAGGTTCCACCGATAGGCCAGATTCAAGGTCTTGGCAAGTGGGTCTGACGCGATGAACTTCAGGGTGTCGAACGATACACTCTATCGGTGTTCAGGGCCTCGTGGAGCACCTTGCCGGTGGACGCGCTGGGATGAACGATGCCCAATAGGAATGCAAGGGTCGGTGCCAGGTCGATGATCTCCGTCGATTGGGCGTAGATGCCAGGACGGATAGCCGAGCCTAGAAGTAATAAGGGGACCTGTTGGTCGTAATTATAGCCAGTCCAATGGTGTGCTGGATCACGTTTGGGCACGTCGAAGGGTCGACTGATGAGGATCACGTCTCCACTTCGGTGCCGCACATAGGAGTTCCGGATCTGGACCCGCCAGCCTGGAACCGGCCGGTTCTGCTGGACATCCGTCTCGCCGAAGGAGCCCACAACATAATCCAGGGAATTCAGGGTGTCTTTGACCGCCTTTTCGACGGCGGTATGGCTAAGGCCTGCCTTCTGCCAAACAGAGTCGTTGAAGAACAGATTGCCATAGGCAACGGATGCAATCCAGCGCTTCCCCCGGGTATGAAACCGTTTGTCGAGGGCCTTGTTTACATGCCGTATCAACCCGGGGCCATCGATCCGGGTGGCGGGGATCCCACGTGCATTCACATAGGTGGGAGTCGAGGCTACACCAT
>CAUZEG010000057.1:0-18768 GCA_963578775.1 Myxococcales bacterium | reverse complement strand
TTTGTAAATCTATGGCTCAGTTCGTTGCCAACACGGCGTTTGCACCGTAATGTCCGCGGCATCTTTATCGGAGGAGACCGTATATGGACTCAGATGGAACGCTCGCAAAAGTAATTACCGTGCTGGAACCCTTTGTGAAAAATGAAGAAGCACTGAAGACGGCCACCGGCGCTACCTCTATTTTGAACGACCTTCAGGTAAACTCCGCGCGACTTGTGGATATTATCCTGGCGCTCGAAGACGAGTTCGATATTGAGATTGACGATGATGCGGCGGACTCGGTCCAAACGCTTCAGGATGCGGTCAACGTAATCGCGGCTCAGACGAGCGGCTGATGTTATCATCGCGGGCGCTTGTCGGATTGCGGGTGCAGCGCGCGGTCGCCCACGTACTATTTCCCCTTTTGGGTCCGCTCATTGTTCTGGCCATGTGGATCTGGGGCTATCGCATTGAAAAGAAGGCCGAGATCCGGCGGCGTTTTCGAGAGATGACGCGGGGCTACGACGGCCCTCTACTTATTTGTAGTAATCATATGACCAAGGTCGACTCCGCATTTATTGCCTGCGCCATGTCGTCGAATTGGAGCTATATGATTCGATTCCATCGCTTTCCGTGGAATATCCCGGAGTGGAAGAACTTCTACCAGAGCCTGGGCCTGCGTCTCATTTGTTATCTGGCGAAATGCGTGCCGATTGTACGCGAGGGGACAACCGAGCAAAAACGAGAGTCGCTTGCCAAGCTGGAATACGTTCTGGGCCGGGGTGAGACGGTGGCTATTTTTCCGGAAGGAGGGCGCAGCAGAACCGGAAAGCTGGATATGGAGAATTTCGGCTATGGAACCGGTCAATTATGGGAACGGGTACCAGGTGTGCGGGTGATCTGCGTTTATATGCGGGGGTATACGCAAGATTCGTACACTGCGACTCCGGTACGGGGAGAGCGGATGTTTGCGGATATCCAGCAGGTTGATGTGCAAACCGAGCATAGCGGCCGTCGAGCCGCTCGGGACGTCACGCGTCAGATCATGAACGCCCTCCACGAATTGGAAGGCCGGTATTACGCGCAGCTTGCATCCACTCCGGATAATAGCGATGAGATCAACGAATGCTCGGATGAGACCGAGGACAGGAGCGCGTAGGCATGACCCGGTTCAATGAGTTGGCAGTGGGCAACGATGTGATTGACCTTCGCGATCCGGACGCGATGGGAAAGCATGATAATTCGCGCTGGTTGGCGCGGGTGCTGTCCGAGCGTGAGCTGGCCGATTTCGAGCATGGAATGACCCATATTCGTCTGTGGCGGCTATGGGCGGCTAAGGAGAGCGCGTTCAAAGTGGTGAAGAAGATGTTCGGCACCTCGCCATCGGCAAAGAACCTCGTCGTAAGAGGGGGCGACATGGAAGAAGAACAGCTGGGCGTGGTCGATACGGACCACGGCCCGATCTATGTGCGTTGGACCGTGGACAGTGAATTTATTCATTGCGTGGCCTGGTGGCCACAGGGGGGGGAGGCCGAGCGCCGGATTGCGTCGGCCGTTCGACCTGCGAACGATCCGTCCTTGGAGATGCAATCCCTGACACCGAGGGAGGCATGGTCGGCGAAGAACCCTGCCTCCGTAGCGGTTCGCTCCATAGCCCGATCGTTGATGCCCTATAATGGTACGGCTATCGCCGAATTGGAGATAATCCGCGAGAGCACGGAGCAGGGTTTCGGGCCACCTCGTTTTGAGCGTGACGGCCGAATCCTGCCTGGCTATGATCTCAGTCTTTCTCATCATGGCCGTTTCGTGGCGGCCGCTGTATCCCATCCTCCGGGAGCTTCTCATCATGGCTGATTGCACTGCTATCGTTTTCCCTGGCCAGGGTTCACAAAGGGTGGGAATGGCCAGCGATTTTGTAAGCGAGTATACCGAGTCCGCAGCGGCGTTTGAAGAAGCAAGCGATGTGCTCAATTTCGATGTCTTTTACGTTTGCAACACCGACGATGAGAGGCTACATCTGACAGAGTTCACACAGCCCTGTATTCTGACTGCGGAGATCGCCATGTTGCGGGCGTTGCGCACGCACTTTTCGTTGGATTCCACTCTCTACGCGGGGCATAGTCTTGGAGAATATACGGCACTGGTGGCGGCGGGTGCTATGCCCTTTGGGGTGGCGCTTGGCCTTGTTCGCCGACGGGGTCAGCTGATGCAGAACGCCGTGGCTCCCGGTGTCGGCGCGATGGTGGCAATCAGTGCGCCCGAGCCGCTCGATCTTGCCGAAATTCGCGAACGGGCCGCGGCCGGTAATGTGGATGTGGCCAACGAAAACTCGTTGACGCAGGTGGTGCTGAGCGGCGAGGCGGCGGCCGTGCACCGTATGTCGGAAGAGCTGGTGGAAAGTTCACCGGAACTGAAAGCGACTCCACTCAATGTCAGCGCTCCCTTTCATTCTCGGCTGATGGCTCCAGTGGAGCCGCCGTTTCGGGCGGCGTTGGAAGAAGCCCGGCCACAGTTGCGTGCCGATGCAGCCACCAATGTAGCCTCCAACTTCCTGGGCACTTTCTACTCCGGGGATTCGGACGAGCTCATTGATGGACTGACTCGACAGGTGAGCGGAGCCGTTCGGTGGGTCGATAATATGAGGGCGTTGGGGAAAGCCGCAAAAACCATCGTCGAGGTAGGGCCCAACCGTCCCCTGCGGCGTTTCTTTGGTACATTGGATATTGCAGTCCAGTCCGTTATCGACATGCGGTCGGCGGGTCGGCTGCGGCTAGAAGAGGAAGTGTAGAAATGATTGAGTTTTCGGACACACAATGGGCTTTGATCCTGGGGGGATCCAGCGGGTTTGGCCTGGCGACTGCCAAGAAACTGGCACGCCACGGTATGTCGGTCTGCGTGGTACATCGGGACCGACGCGGCGCTATGGAGCGGATTAACAAAGAGTTCGAGGAGATCAAAGGCCATGGAAATGGCTTCGTGGCGCTGAACCTGGATGCGCTGAGCGACACGGGCCGAGAGACGGCCCTGGACACTCTTGGTGAGGCCATGGGATCCACCGGCCGGGTTCGGCTGGTGATGCACTCCATCGCCTTCGGAAACCTCAAACCTCTGGCGCCGGTGGCCGATGACCCCGACCAGGATAATGCGATCGACGTGTTGGCCAGCAAGCTTGATATGGCACCGGAGGATCTCCGCGCTTCCGTACAAGAGGCCTTTGCCGACGGTGCCGCCGCGCTGCATACCCTGGTTCGACCGGAGTACTCCCAGTATCAGTTAGAGGATGAGGATTTTGAGCGCACCATCTTTGCTATGGGAAGTAGCCTGGTCTCGTGGGTGCGCGATGTACATCAGCGCGGCTTCTTTGCCGATGATGCGCGTGTGTTGGGAATGACCAGCGAGGGTAATACCACCGCCTGGCGCGGCTACGCAGCGGTATCCGCTGCCAAAGTTACCCTGGAATCAGTATGCCGGGCTATTGCGCTGGAGTACGCGCCCTACGGGATCCGCGCCAATACGGTGCAGGCCGGCGTGACCAATACGCCCGCCCTTCGTGTCATTCCGGGGAGTGCCCAGATGCTGGCGGTTGGAGCGCTACGGAATCCGTTACGCCGTCTGACCCGGCCCGAAGATGTCGCCAACTTTATTTGCCTGCTATGTACCGACGAAGCCGCCTGGGTCAACGGCGCGTTACTACGCGTCGATGGCGGCGAGTGTATTGCCTCACAATAATCGTGCGGAGGAACAGTGCTTCATATTAACGGCATAGGCCATTTCCACCCGGAAAATGAAATCGACAACGCCTTCCTGGAGGCCTTGGACATCGGCACCGATGATACCTGGATTATGGAGCGCGTTGGGATCCGCTCTCGTCGTACTGTGCTCGATCTGGGCTATATCCAGCAGACCTATAATCGCGATCCGCGCGGTGCGGCAGAGGCCTCGGTGTACACCAATGCCGAAACCGCGGCCCGTGCAGGCCAGATGGCCCTGGATCGGGCAGGGCTGCAGCCCGACGATATTGGTATGGTGATTTCGGGCAGCTGCTCGCCTCAATGGACCGCGCCGGCCGAGGCCAGCACCGTCGCGGCGGAGCTGAATATTACCGCCCCGTGTATGGACCTGTCGTCGGCGTGTTCTACCTTTGCCACCCAACTGAGCTTTTTACAGAATGCCACGGTCGGGTCGCTGCCCGACTATGTGCTGATCACACAGCCGGAAAATACTACCCGCGCAGTGGACTATAGTGACCGTCGGGGTGCGGTGATATGGGGCGACGCCTCTACCGCGGCCGTTGTCTCGAATATCCATCCGGGGCGTGCCAAGGTCACCTACACATGCCTGCACTCCGATCCAAGCGGTTGGGAAAAAGTCCGTATTCGCACGGGCGGGCTTTTTGAGCAGGATGGCCGGGCGGTTCAGAAGTTTGCCATCCGGGAGGGAGCCGCGGCGTTGCTGGAGCTGATCTCCCAGGCTGCCGGACCCCAGGAACAGGTGGGCTTTGTAGGACACCAGGCCAATCTACTGGTGCTGGAGGGGATCTGCCGCCGGGCGGAGGTGGATACGTCCCGACATCTTCATAATGTAACGAATTTCGGTAACTGCGGTGCGGCAGGCGCACCGTCCGTGCTATCCCAGCGCTGGGATAGCTTTGAGTCGGGTTATGAGCTGGCCCTGGCCGTGGTTGGTGCCGGATTGACCTGGGGCGGTGCCCTGATCGAGTTCGAGTAGCGGAGGCAATGCGATGAAGTACAAGACCTTCCTCGAGAAGACATCCCTGGACGCGGAAGAGGTGCTTGGGTTGGCCTGGGGCACGTTGATTGACGATCCGCCGGAGCAGTTTATCCGTCTTCCACGGCCCCCGATGCTGATGATCGATCGGGTCGAGTTGATAGAGCATGACGGACCGCGTGGCCGCATTATAGCCGAACGTGATGTGCGGGTGGATGACTGGTTCTTTCAATGCCATTTCGGGGGCGATCCGGTGCAGCCGGGTTGCCTGGGGGTCGACGCCGTATGGCAGCTGATCGGATTGTATTGTGGGTTACGCGGAGGCACAGGATCGGGCCGTGCGCTCGGTTGTAAAGAGGTCGAGTTTTCCGGCCAGATCCGCCCTTACGATTCCGTGGTCCGTTACGAAGTGACGATTCGCCGATATACCCAGCTGAAGGCTGGTGGCACATCGGTAGCCATCGGCACCGGACGTGTGCTGGTGGACGGAGAACATATCTACACAATCAAGGATGCCAAAGTTGGGCTGTTCGACGGTATAGCCTATCCGGATTATCCGCGGCGTTCTGCTAATTCAACCGGCGGGATAATGGGACGATGACAGAACAGACCAGAGGTATAGCGCTTGTGACGGGCGCGGGAACAGGAATAGGTCGCGCCTGCGCAATCGCTTTGGCGGAAGCCGGTTTTGAGGTGGGCGTGCACTACAATCGAAGCGAGGAACAGGCGAACGCCCTGGTGGCAGAACTTGAAAACGCCTTTGCCGTGCAGGCGGATCTCAGCGATCCGGATGGCCCCCAGGCGATCTATGCCGCCCTGAAGGAGAGGGGCGGGGTAGAGGTGCTGGTGAATAACGCGGGTAGAAGTATCGATGCACCCCTGTTCAGCGCCAAGCTGGAGGACTTTGAGACTCTGGTCGATACCAATATACGGGCGGCGTGGTTGCTGATCCGGCGCGTGATGCGCTTGATGATTCGGCGCAAGCAGGGGCGGATCATCAATATCTCCAGTGTGGTTGGGAGCACTGGAAACGCAGGGCAGGGCGTCTACGGTATGACAAAAGCGGCCCTGGATAATCTGACCAAGACGGCCGCTATGGAACTTGCGCCGCATAATATCCTGGTCAACGCAGTGGCCCCCGGCTTTATCGACACCGCCATGACGCAGGAGCTTCCGGAGGAGGTTCGCGCCGACATCCTGGCCCGTGTTCCCCTGGGTCGACTCGGTCGTCCGGAGGAGGTCGCGGATATGGTGCGATGGCTGGCCACTGGAGCAACCTATTGCACTGGCACGGTCTTCCACGTGAATGGAGGCATGTATGGCGGGTAGCATCCTGACAGCGGAACAGGTCCTGGCGTTGGTGCCACAGCAGGCGCCCTTTCGTTTTATAGACGAGCTGGTGGCGATTGATGAAACCCAGGCCGTGGGCCGGTACACGTTCAAGGTGGACGAGAGCTTCTACGAGGGGCATTTCCCCGGTCGTCCGGTTACGCCGGGTGTGATCCTTTTGGAGACCATGTGCCAGACCGGCGTAGTAGCATTGGGGATCTATCTGCTGGCCAAAGAAGTCCCGGTGGAAGATCTTGGAAAACATACGACACTTTTTACTGATGCCGAAGTGGAGTTCACTGGCATGGTGCTGCCCGGTGATACTGTAACGGTCAGCGCCGAGCCTGTGTTCTGGCGGCGACGAAAATTACGATCAAAAGTCCAGATGACGACAGCCGACGGTAAGATTGTGGCGTCGGGGACCGTTTCAGGGATGGGGGTGCAGTTTGACTAATCGAGTAGTTATCACCGGAATGGGCGTTGTGGCCCCCAACGGGATTGGCCTGGATGCATTTGAGTCGGCGTTGCGCGCCGGTCGGTCTGGGATTCGTTATATAGAAAAGATGGAGGAATTAGGGTTCGCCTGCCGGGTGGCCGGCGTGCCACCTGGAGTCGACGAATTGGCCGAGGCCAGCTTCTCCGCCGAAGCCCGAATGGCCATGAACTCGGATATGATTCATGCCTGCCTGGCTGGTTTTGAGTGTTGGCAAGACGCCGGCTTTACGCTACCGGAGCCTGGCGACGAGACGGTGCACTGGGATACCGGCGCCATTGTCGGCACGGGCATTGGCGGGCTGGATACGATCGGTGAAAAACTGGTTCCTCGTACCGATGCCGGGAAGGTTCGTCGCCTGGGCTCCACCATGGTGGAACAGACCATGGCAAGCTGCGTCAGCGCCAGCGTATCCGGCTTTCTGGGCCTGGGTGGCCAGGTCACCACCAATAGCAGTGCCTGTACTACGGGTACCGAGGCGGTCGTCAACGGCTACTTTACGATCAAAGAAGGGCGCTCCAAACGGGTCATGGCTGGTGGCTCCGAAGGGGCATCCCATTATATCTGGGCGGGCTTTGATGCCATGCGCGTGTTAAACCGGACATCGAATGATGCACCGGAACGAGCGTCTCGGCCTATGAGTGCCAGTGCGGCCGGGTTTATACCGGCGGCCGGTGCGGGCTTACTTATGCTCGAAAGCCTGGACAGCGCATTGGCTCGCGGGGCCCGGATCTACGCCGAGGTGCTGGGTGGCCACGTGAACTGCGGTGGACAACGTGGCGGGGGTAGTATGACGGCGCCCAATCCTGAAGGTGTCGAGCGGTGCGTTCGCGGTGCGCTGAACGAGGCGGCGATATCCCCGGCCGCGATTGACCTTATCAACGGCCATCTAACCGCGACCATGGCGGATGTGCTTGAGGTTACCAACTGGTCCCGCGCCCTGGAGCGCGGTCCGGAGGACTTTCCCCTGGTGAACGCCACCAAGTCCCTCGTAGGGCACGGACTCGGTGCAGCCGGCGGGTTGGAGTTGGTGGCTTCAACGCTGCAGATGGTCGGGGGATTTGCTCATGGTTCGTTGAACTGTGAGGATCTGCATCCGGGTCTGGAACCCTTCGCGTCCAGTATTGTGCACGAAACGATCGAAAAAGAGATCAACGTGGTGGCCAAAGCGAGTTTCGGCTTTGGCGATGTAAATGGCTGCGTGATTCTACGACGATGGGATACGTAGCATTGGTCGGAGTCAGCGGGTCTATTCCAGGCTGTCCTGGATATACACGGTAGATGTGCCGTCGGAGATACATCGGGCAAGTCCGATCAGTATTTCTCTCTCCTGAGGGCCGCAGTTAAGCCGGCGGTGTCTTCCGGCAGGCCTTTTGCTCTGCGGGGGTAATACATGGGCAAGATTGACCTGGCCATGGCGCGATGCCCTGACACTCACAACTCCGAATCTTCCCTTCGGGACATTCGGCATTACAGGGCCCACAATTCATCGTTTTCCCACAGCCCGCCGCTTTTTTGCCGCATTCGCCGGGTAGGCATTGGCCGTAGGGGAGGCAATTCTGGTTAAGCCTAATATTAGGATCACGGTATGGGTCGTGTTCCGTTACTTCTGCTTTGGCATCCCTGGTGTTGGGTTGACTCGTAGCGCATGAGAACGCACCCACACTGACCAGGAAAACGAGGAGATGAATACTGCGTTTCTTCATTGGGACCTCCCGATGAAATCAAAGTGTGGCGTAGTCGCCAACGGTCTGCAACCATGGAGTATCGATAGGTCGGTTCCCTGGGAACGATCGGTACGCAGGTCTTTCAATCCACCGGATCGTCCAACAGGGTGAAGGAGTCGACAGGTATCGATATGCACCCGCTCTTCGGTCTTTCGTCGGGTTCCCCGAGCTCGAAGCGTACCCGAAGGATGGTGTTGTCCGTCCAGGAATTGCAGGCTTGTTCACTGGGAAGTACGCCGCGGATCCACAGCACCAATGCAACGGGCAGAAAGCCCCCAGCGATGGTGTTACCAACTCTCCAACGTCGTGCGTTCTGCTGCTCGGGTTTGAAGGTGCATGCATTTGTATGGTGGGAGCAGCTGCACCAGGTGCCTCCGCCTCCGCCTCCACCTCCGGCGCCTCCGTTTTTGCCTACGATGCTATAGGAAGAGCTTCCTGGCCAGGTCAGCGGGTCCTGGTTCAATGCCTCATCGGTAGCCATTCCAAAGTCGAAGGTCCAATCGATCTGGCCTTGCTCCGGACACCAGAGAACCTCCAGATGAAGTGGCTCCACCTCGTAGGTCGTGGCTGCATCCTCGAACTCGAGCGGCGTCTCGAAACCACAGGAGGCAACCATCAGGAGGACGGCCAGGAAGACAACAGGAACGTTCGTACGACGAATACACATTCTGTCCTATAAAAGACAAAACAGCGCCTCTCTATTCCCAGGCCTATTCGTGTTTGACCACCAGATGCCGTTCGAAGCCCAGGGCCTGGCACAGCCAGTCGATAGCCGCGGGGGCGTTGTGATACCGAAGCCTTGGAATAATGCGAGATCCAGCCATATTTTCTTCTCCTCAAATATGGAATCGCGGTCTGACGCGTTTCGAAAAAGACTGCAATGACCGCACATCTTGCACCCTGGATCGGCTGCCCGTTTGAAGGGCAGTACAGCCGCCCGACAGAAGGTAGTTATGCAACGCAAGACCGATGCTCACGCAAGAGACGATGTCGCAGCGTTACGAACAGAGTAAATAAATTTGATTTCTGCGATCCGGTATGCGAAATCGCGCGCTCCAAAAGTACAGGGACTGCTCGTTTTATTGTTTAGGGGTGGTCTTGGTACCCCAAGTTTTTTTTATGTCAGGTGGTATGATGTTGAAGCGAATTGTTGTTTTTCTAGGGATAGGTTTATTCGTTGGCTGCGTGCCTGAGTTGGTTCCCGGCGAGGGGCAGTTGCCAATCGAGGAGTTGGTTGAACCGGGTACGTCGAACCAGGGCGGAACGCCCATGGGCATGTCGCCGATCACCGTTGTAAAACCTGGTCCGGGAACACCGTCAGGTCAGCAGTTTCATAAACCAGTCGGTACTGCCAGGATCGATCGGGCCCAATCTATGGCCTCGAACGTTGGGGAATCGGTTATAGCAGATGATAAGACCGACCGTTGGACCCATGCGGACGATCCGAATCTCTTTTCGACTGATCTTGAGTACCGACTGACTGAACTGCCTATGGAGGGTACCGCTGCCAATGCACCATGGGCCAGCTCCTATTGGCCGGTCTATCAAGACAGTATCAACTATAGCTGGGAGGGCCCAGACTCCTTATCGCCGGCCGCCAAGTATGGAGCCGCGTTTGGAGTCGACGATATTGAAGACCGGGTTTCTGCCTATTATGGGGTTGACCGCCATTCCTGGAACACCAGTTGCACGAACAACAGCGATTGCGACGAGGAGACCACAGAGGTCTGTGCCAAACGTCGTGGTGAGGAGTCCGGGTATTGCATTCCTACCTGGTGGGGGATCTGTCATGCATGGGCCCCGGCGTCCATTCTTGAGCCGGAGCCGATCGCACCGGTGACCATCAATGGCGTCGAGTTCAAGGTCAATGACTTGAAGGCCATCATGTCGCTGCTTTACAACAAGACCACCGTTCGGTTTGTCTCGCTGCGATGCAATGAGAACAACGACGCCGACGAGATCGAGTATGACGCCTATGATCGCCCAACGGGTGAAGATCTGGAATGTAAGGACACCAACCCCGGTACCTACCACGTACTCCTGGCGAACTACCTCGGGTTACAGCAACGATCCTTCGTTGAGGATCGCACCTTCGATGCTGAGGTCTGGAACCAGCCCCTACGAGGTTATCGCATCACTCTGATGGAAGAGGTGGATGGAAAGACAGCCAATGGCCTGGTCGGCATGACCTTAGAAACCCATCCGGACGGGATTCCTGAGATCTATGCGTTTAATGATGATGCAGCGTTTTTGTATCTCGTTAAGTCCGAGGTCGACTATATCACGGAGGCGGCATCGTCCATGGACGGTAATCTATCGGGATATATCGATCTGTATACGCGTACCGATCACTACCACTATCTTCTCGAAGTGGATGTGGACGGCAAGGTGATCGGTGGTGAATGGATTGGTCCGAGCAAATCGAGTCATCCCGACTTCTTATGGCTACCTCTGAACCGTCGTAGCGAGTTGATTGCCGGTACGGTTATCCGTTACGAGGTCATCAAGGAGATATTCGACACCTCGATCAGCGAAAATACGGACGATAATATTGCAAATATAGACTTCGTCACTGCCGAGGTGCCCCAGGGAACCTGGAAGCATTATGGGCCTTACGAAGCGGCCGAGGGCGAGGTTCATGTCCGTTTGAGCGGCACGGAGGATGCCGATCTATACGTGCATATGGGCTCCGAACCAACCTCCAGCGTCTATACCTGTCGTCCCTACGAGACCGATAGTGACGAGGTCTGCACGTTGACGGGCCCGGGCTCGGTCTATGTGTCCGTATATGGTTACCACGCGTCAAATGTGGAGCTGCTGGTACGGTACCCTGAGCTCGTTGAGGTTCCGGTAGAAGTCCCCGAACCTGTTGTCGATCCCGATCTTCCGGAGGTGCTTTGGCCCATCGCCGAGACAGGCGAGTTGGAAAAGACCGAATGGGCCCATTTCGGGCCGTTCACGGTTGCTAGCGGAACACTGACCGCGACCATGACCGGTACCGGTGATGCGGATCTTTATGTGCGTATGGGAGCCGAACCAACCACTGCTGATTTCGACTGCCGGCCCTACGGCGGCTCGTCCAACGAAAACTGTACGATCGACGGTCCGGGTGATGTGTATGTATCCGTACGCGGCTACCGGACATCGGCCTTTGATCTGACGATTGATTTCGTTGCCGCTGTCGATGTGCCTGTGACCGAACCGGAACCCGAGGCCGAGCCCGAACCAGAATCCGAGGGCCTGGACCTGTCGATGGAGGATTCCGTCGATGCAGGTGCGTGGATCCATTACGGCCCCTATGAGGTTGCGGCCGGAACTTTGACGGCCACGCTGACCGGCAGCGGTGATGCCGATCTCTATGTGCGCATGGGAGAAGAGCCGACCACGACCAGCTATGACTGCCGCCCATACAGCGCGTCATCGAACGAGAACTGTGCGATCGATGGACCGGGAGTGATCTACGTGTCCGTCCGTGGTTATAGTGCGGCCGAGTTCAACCTGAACATACAGTATGCAGCTACAGCTACAGCCGAAGGCGAAACGGTTGTCGTCCCTGGCAACGATGAGGATCCCGTAGACGAAGAGGGGACTGTGTCGGCTGGGAACGAAGTGGAGCATCTGTATATGACCGGCACCGTGGCCCAGGGCGAGATGAAACTCTATTCACTCGTGGTCCCCGCGGGCGCGAATGTCCGTGTATTCACCACGGCACCGAATGATGTCGATCTCTACCTGAAGGCGGGGTCGGCACCAACCGTGTCCGATTACGAGATGCGTGGCTATACCACCAGCGGAAATGAAAGCCTGGAGTATACGGCGACAGAGGACCTGGTTCTGGAGATCGGCGTGCACGGCTACCGCGCGTCGTCGTTCAGTCTACGCACCGAGGATCTATAGGTTAAAGGCCGCTACCTGCCACGACGAGACCATCGTTACTTTAGTCCCCGCGGTTGTGACTCCGCTTCTTTCGTGCCGACTGGGGTACGCTCGCTTCGTAGTGTTCCAGGAAGTCGGAAACCGGGATTGACCGAATGACCTGGCCAACGACGTCGAGCGGGACGTCCTCCAGCTTCGAGAAACGCACACACGAGGCACCCATGTCGAGTTTATGGCCGCTCTCGTTCCAGCCGGTCATTAGCCGCTCCTTCGCCGCGTTGTCCACGTAGACGCAGAACAGGTTTAGGGTCATCTTTTTTCGGTGGGCCGATAGGCCGGCAAATGGGACGGGTTGCGTGGGGTCGCAGTGGTAGCCGTCCGGACAGATGCTATGGGGCACGTAATAGCTGATAGCGCCGTATTGGATGCCTTCTTCATAGCCTTCCGGCAGGTGCTCCAGGATCGTTTTGCGGAGCGCGGAGATCGCGTGTTGACGATCCTCCGGTAGAGCCGCGAGATATTCTTGAACAGTGGTTACTGCGTTGGCCATGACGATTCTTTGTTTGATTGGGGGTGGGTTTCACCGAGTGTTATGTGCGGTGCTGAATTTTACACCGAACGGGCGGCAGCCACCATATTGCGAAGCTTCTGCCTGGACAGGTCCCGGGGGAGCATGGCCAGGCCGCAGTCGGGCCCGGCGAGGAGGCGATCCTTGTCGATATGTTCTAGCGCCATCCGAATCCGGTCGCGGATCCCTTCCACCGGTTCCACCGCGGTCTTCGAGATGTCCACAAGCCCCAGGATGACCGACAGCTTTGACGCCGACTCCAGAAGGGTCAGGTCATTGGCCCGGTGGGCGTCTTCGATGGAGACGCAAGTCACCGGGGCCTGGTCCAGCCCCTTCAACAGTTCGAAGTAAGCCTGTGGCTCGGCCTTGGGATATTCGTCCATATCCAGGTCCGACGGATAACCGCAGCACATATGTACCACCCGCTGCACGTGTGGGGGCACGCCCGAGAAGCAGCGGGCGAGCGCGTCGAGACCAAAATCTAGCGCCTTTTTCGGCTGGCGGGCGAAGATCGGCTCGTCCACCTGGATCCAACGGCAGCCCGCCTCGGCGAGCCGCCGAATCTCGGTGTTGAGCGCGTCCCCGAGGGCGAAAGCGAGTGTTGCCTCGTCGGCGTAGTGGGCATTGGCGGTGGAGTCCATGATGGTCAGGGGTCCCGGCACGGTGATTTTCACCGGCTTGTTGGTTACCTCCTGGGCGGTTCGCCAGTCCTGCGGCAGAAAGGCTGAGCCGGCGCTGAGGGGGCCGGTGATGGTGGGGACTCGGGCGGTCCAACTGCCGTCACGCATCTTCTTTGCGGTCAGCTCGTTGAAATCGAAGCCCTTCAGGCGCCGGCAGTGGTAGTAGATATAGTGCTCGCGTCGCACCTCCCCATCGGTGGGGATGTCGATTCCGACCTCGTCCTGCTCGATCACTACTTCCCGGACCCCCCGGTCGAGCTGCTCGGTGTGGTCCCGGTCCTGGTTAGCCAGGATCTCTTCGTAGGCCGTGGTAGGCGCGGCTCGCCGCTGATCCCCCATGTCGAACCAGTTGGGTACGGGCACGTAGTCGGGTTTCGGATAGGCGCCGATAGTGGTGGTCAGAATGGGCATGATCTCTCGCTTTCTGTCCCGGTGTGAGTGGGCTTTCCCCCAATCTATACATTGAACCCAAAGTGCATAGGTTTCTCCGTAGCCTTATGGGAAATTCAAACTTTCTGCGGAAAGTATAGCTCACACACCGGCAACTTCAACCCACGCCCCCCCACACACCGAGGCCGCGACAGGCGCTCTAATCACCATAAACGACGAGACCATCGTTACTTTAATGTTCGTGCCCGTGGCCGTGCTCTTTCTGGTGTTCGTGGCCGTGCTCTTTCTGGTGCCCGTGGCCGTGCTCTTTCTGGTGTTCGTGGCCGTGCTCTTTCTGGTGTTCGTGGCCGAGCTCTTTCTGGTGTTCTTGCTCGTGCTCTTGCTCGTGTGCAGGGGTGTCGCCCTGATGTGCACTATCGGACGAGAAGTAGCCGTTCATCTGGAAGATAAACAGACCGATTCCAGCCAGGACGAGACCTATATTGGCCGCGGTGCTGAAACGAACAAAGGAACCCGACCTACGCCATATGGCGAAGAACAACAGCATCACGGAGAGCGCTGCAATCTGCCCCAGCTCAACGCCCGCGTTAAAAGAGAGGATGCGAATGACGAGACCGTCGTCTCCGAGTGGCAATTGTTGGAGTCGGGTCGAGAGGCCAAAGCCGTGGATAAGGCCAAAGGCGAAGACCATCCACATCAAGTTTGGCGGCTTCATCTTCAGATGCTTCTGGAAGCCCCCGAGGTTTTCAAAGCCTTTGTAGACCACGCTTAAGGCGATCACAGCATCGATCAGGTAGGCATTCGCGCTGACTCCATATAGGGTCGCGCCGAGTAGAGTGATGCAGTGTCCTGCTGTGAAGGCCGTGATGAATCGGACGATGTCGCGAAAGCTGGTCAGGAAGAAGATTACCCCGAAAATAAACAGCAGGTGATCGTATCCCGTCACCATATGGGTAGCGCCCAGCCAGACGTATTCCAGGGCGCCACCGTCCGTCATCCTTTGTTGATCGTCGGCGGAGATCCCGTGGGCATATAGGGCCGACGCGAAGCCGAAGCTTAACAGGAGCGCGAAGAGCACCAACCAGATGGGGTGTCGAAGAGATTT
Organism: Myxococcales bacterium; assembly: GCA_963578775.1. Lineage (GTDB taxonomy): Bacteria > Myxococcota_A > UBA9042 > UBA3505 > UBA3505 > UBA3505. The sequence goes on along the minus strand of CAUZEG010000057.1, from coordinate 3,893 downwards.
CATTTTGTATTAACCCTGTAGTTTCGACGTTTCGCGCTACAACTCGGACTTGGCAGCAGGTGCGCCCGTGTTTGAGGCCGGAGGCTTGTCGGGTGGTGGCTCCCCCAATCTATACAATGAACCGAAGCATGACTCACTCGGCGACGGTCTGCAAATACGAAGTTTTGGGGATCAGGGTGGGCAGACGCCACTAGCCAATCCGATGTCCATACCACCTTCACCCCACTTTTTCGCGCCCTCTCGTGAGCGCATATGGTAGACGCGGACACCGGCCGGGTCTACCCAGATGCCGGCTGGGCCTCCAAAGGCGACCCTCCCTTCCTTACAATATGGCGCATTGGGACCACACTCCGCGCAGATCCCACCGCATCCATCGTCTCCGCATTCCTTGTACTGGCAATCAGGCGTACACCCCGCCGCCCCCACACATATCCCTCGGTAGCAGTGTTGCTTCGGCCAAGTGCAGGTGCCGCAGCTCCCTCCACATCCGTTGGGGCCGCATTCCCTGGTTTTGTTGGACGAAGCCACCCAATAATTCTTGCAGTCGGGCTCGCATGTTCCAGTCTCGCAGTCGGGGTCGCATACTCCAGCTGGCGCTTTGCACTGGCTCTGTGTGCTCCTGGTTACCAATGGGTTGCCCGGATTTCGTTCCCATTCGAACCCGTCCACGCTGTATGCATGTCCCAGGGAGTGGTTGGAGAAGTAGTACAGGTGGTAGCCGACTATTGGATCTTTGAGCATATGGGTATGGCCCACAAAGGCTGGGCTCTCCCACGACCCCGATTCCCCTGCGAAGACCGGATTATCGTCGTGCTTTTCCCAGCTGATACCGTCCTGCGATGTGGCGAACCCGACGCGATGCATTGGCGTGGTGAAGCTCTCGCTCCCTTCCGTCAACGTGACCATCGAGTGCCCCTCGTACCACATCTCGAAACGATCCTTTGCGTCGTTGCGGATGACCGTCGGCTCGTTGACCCCGCCTTCCCAGCGGAGATATTCCTGGCCGTTTTCGTTGACCGCTATGTGTTGATAGGGCATCTCCCATGGCTGGGTGGGTTGTACGACCGGGGTTGGGTGCTTCTCCCAGCTGTAGCCATCGGTCGAGGTGGCCAGACCGATGCATTTATTCCGTCCAGGTTCGCCCGCGGGTACAAAGCAGGGCTTGGCGGTGTACCAAAGGTACCAGGTGCCATTGTGTTGAACGACAGCCGCCGTCTCCGGCCCGTGGTCGTCCCATTCGAAGGAGGGCGGAACCACATGGAACGGGAGCCCAGCGACCTTTTCCCAGACAACACCGTCTTCACTCTCTGCGTACACCAGCCCGAGGATCTCGGTAGAGTTGTTGTACAGCGTGTGCCAAACCCGATAACGCTGAATCGTTGCGTCGTACATGACAAAGGGGTCATTGCCCTTCATGCGTACGAATTCCCCCTGGCCGAAGTTCACTTTCAGGGGCGCTCCTTGCGGATGCACCTCGAAGGAACCGGGGAACTTGCACGCGCTCTCCGTTTGCACGGTGTCATCTTCCGTATCCGGCAGCTTCACGATGTCATTTGTGGAATCACCGCTCGACGAGTCGGCATCCGGAGTGGACGGTGTGTCAGCGGTGACGACGTCCTTGGCGTCCGCGGTGGTGTCTGTGGTGCTTGCCGGAATCTGTTCGGTGGAGCATCCACCGAGAGTCAACGCGAACACGAAAAATAGTGTTATTGCCCTGAATCCGCGCATTGGGTTCGTCTCCTACCAGCGTTTCACATATGGAACCGAAATGAACATAGTTAGTAAGGACAGTGCCTTACAATGGTTGTGCGGATCAACCTATGCGGGAAGGGGTCCCATCGGCTCGAGTTGGCCCCCTACGGGATGCGATCGTAGAGTTGTTTGACGATGTCGGCGCAGGGCGTCCCAGCATAGCTGGTTGAGTATTCGATGGCGCCAAGATCCGCTGTTTCGCCGCGAGGGTAGCCGCAGAAATCGTAGGCTACGTTGGCATCAGCAGGGCCCTGCTCGACGAGCGCGTTGCCCTGGTCGAGCGATAAGTCGCCGTCGTTTGGGGCGCTAAAGAAGGAGTCTATCTCACTGGGTGACGGCTGGATGTTGTCGCTTTCGTTCAGCGTTCGGACGGCATAGTTGGTATTAAATCCCTTCTCTAAAATGTTGTAGCGCCAGTAGGTGTCATGATTTTCGTGGCCGACGTAAAAGGCAGCCTCGCGCGGGTCGGTGTTAAAGACGGTGTTGTGGTAAATCTTGGACGCTCGGTCGCTACCCACCATGATACCGGCTGCGCTGCCGCCGTTGTTGCAGTTCATAGCGATGTTGTTGCGGATGATGCCCTCTTGGTTCTGGCCATTTTCGATGCAGTCACCCAGGCCGTCCTGGTCTAGATCGCCGTCGCAGATAGACGCCGGCGCACCGTCGCCCAGCTGGATGCCGCGCGCAGTTTCCCCATCGGTTCGGGCCTTTTCGCATACGATGAGGTTCTGTTCGATGAGAATACCTAAGGTCGAGCCCTTGGGGTACACCGCAGAGGCCGATTTAGGCAGTGAGGCGGGTGCGTTGTAGTCGGCAAAAATATTGCCACGGACGACATGATCCGTACCGCCATCGAGGTTCAAGATATTGTGTGGCGCGTTGTTGAGCAGATACCTGGTATTGTGCCAAAAGTTGTTGATGAACATCGTTCGGTCGGGAAAGCTTTTGGCCGGACCGCTGCCTACAACTTCGCCGTTTAGTTTGATGTGCGAGGCAAAGTTGACGACTTCGTTGTTTCGAAAGATGACGTCGTCGGCATCGCCGACAATATGAAAGGCATGTTCGCAGCCGCTGTTCGATGTGCACGTGCCTTGGATCTCCAGGTTTTCAAAAATCCAGAATTTGCCTGAGATCTTAAAGTTCTCGATATGTGAAAGGTTGAAGATCACAGTCCCTGGCGTGTCGGCGCGCAAGAAAATGCGCATGGATGCTTGTCCGTCGTTTTGCACCCTGATGAGTTCACTAAAATCAAAGGTGCCCGGGCATACGGTGATGACGTCGCCAGGAGACGCGTTGGCGATAGCGTTGAGGATCGCGGCTTCGGAGCAGACAGCTACCACCGTGCCCGATTCGTGAGTCGGGCCGTTGTCGGGTTGGTACAGGTCATCTCCTTCTCCGCCGGTGTCCGTGTCGGTATCGGTGTCACCATCCGTGTCCGACGGAGTAACGCTGTCACTCGTGGAATCACCGCCGGACGAGTCTGCATCCGGAGTGGGCGGTATGTCAGCGGTGACGACGTCCGTGGCGTCCACGGTTGCGTCCACTGTTGCGTCCACGGTGATGTCTGTGGTGCTGGGCGGCCCCCCGCCTGTGCCACATCCACCGAGAGTCAACGCGCACACGAAAAACAGTATTTTTGTCCTGAATGCGCTCATTGGGTTCGTCTCTTACCAGCGTTTCATATAAGGGCCCGGAGCATGACCCAGTCGACGACGGTCTGCAAATACGAAGTTTCGGGGGGCAGGGCGGCGCAGTGGTCAATGGCGTGGTAGTGGGGTAAACTGAGTGTCGGGTCTGGTGGTCGCGGAGGAGTCAGATGGGTTTCAGAAAGATGGTTTACGCGGTCCTGGGGCTTTGCGCTGCGGTGGGCCTGTCTCTGGGAGGTGCGGGAACCGCCCACGGGTTTGCGCAGTTCAACACCACAGTGGGCACGTTCACCGATGTGGTCTGGGAACCGAACGAGGAAAACCCCGAGCGGATCCAGCTCCATGGCGTCTTCTGGTCCTTATCCTGGGTATCGGATCCTGAAAACCTATGCGATCCGGAGAAGATCCTTCCGGCTACAGTAGACTCGATGTGCAGGACCGGCCCGACCGAAGGTTACGTCTACTATAGGTGCGATACAACAGTCGAGATCCTGA
>CAUZEG010000056.1:0-18913 GCA_963578775.1 Myxococcales bacterium | reverse complement strand
CGTTTGTCGCTACCAGTGGGGCTTCGGCTTTTCGGGCTAATTCCACCAGTCGTCCATTCACCAGTCGTTGCTCCGCAATGCCCTGTTCGGTGACTTCCAGAAAGACGTTCTCGGATCCGTAGATGTCCTGGTAGATCTTCAGCCGGTCCCTGGCAGCGTCATACTCGTCACGTAAAAGGAGTTGTGGAATGTCACCGGCCAGATTCCCGGTCAACATGATCAAGCCATCGGCATATTCACTTAATATCGAAGGATCGAGGCGAGGTACGCCGAGACTATAGCCATCGGAATAGGCGAGATGGTTGAGTCGGCAAAGATTTCGGTAGCCCGTCTGATTTTTAGCCAAAAGAACGATCTGGCTTTGTGCGTTGTCTTCGGGGTCGCTCGCGTCGACGTTCGCGATACGAGGTTCATACCCCAGGATGGGCTTGATATTTGCGGCCGTGGCCTTTTTGAAGAAATCCAGAGCGCCCAGCATACCGTCATGGTCGGTTAGTGCTACGGCTGGCATCTCCATGCTGACACAGCGTTCAACCAGTTCATTGATATGAATACTACTATCGAGAAACGAATACTGTGAATGGAGATGCAGATGAACGAATTTCGACATTGTTTTTTCTGGTTCTTCGTAAGGGGAGAAGCCCGTCCCAGACGAGAGATAAAGGAGCCGACACGTCGATTAGATCAGCCCCATAGGACCCTGGGTGTCAAGGCCAAAGTTCTGCAGCCAGGAGAGGAGGAGAAGGTCTGATTAAAGGCTTGGGTTTTCAATAAAACGCCAGTCTCCATTTTTGTAGTTTCGGCTAGTAATATGTGGGACTGGTACGAAGCCCTTGAAACCTGCACGCTCGTGTGTTAGAAGCCCCAAACCCTTTTCCATCACGGAGAAGGGATAACTACGCACACTCCCAGAAGGTCCTTCGTGGCGCATACGCGCTTAGGGAGTGGAGGCGAACGAAGACCAGGAGAAAAAAATGCCGAAAGTTACTATGCGCGGACTCCTTGAAGCAGGCGTCCATTTTGGTCATCAAACGCGCCGCTGGAATCCGAAGATGAAACCTTATATCTACGGACAGCGCGATGGAATTTACATTATCAACCTGCAGACCACGATTGGAATGTTCCGTCATGCTCTGGAGCAGGTCACCAATATTGCTGCGCGCGGGGGCACGATCCTCTTCGTCGGTACCAAACGACAAGCTCAGACCCTGGTTCAGGATGAGGCCACGCGGGCTGCAATGCCGTATGTGACCAACCGCTGGCTGGGTGGCATGCTGACCAACTTCAAGACGATTCGGAAAAGTGTCGAGCGTGTCGAGGAAATCGACCGATTGCTTGACGTCGACGATGATAACCTGATCAAAAAAGAGGTCCTTCGTCTGGACCGTGAACGCGCTCGCATTCTAAAGAACCTTGCCGGTGTACGCGGTATGTCGAAACTGCCGCAAGCCGTCTTCATCATCGATCCCGGCAAAGAACATCTGGCAGTGAATGAAGCCCGGCGTTTGAAGATCCCGATTGTGGCTCTTACCGATACAAACTGTGATCCCGATCCGATCGACTATGTCATTCCCGGCAATGACGATGCGATCCGTGCCATCAGTCTTGTTGCCAAGGCCGTGGCGGATGCGTGTCTCGAGGGCAAGGAGCTTGGTCAGGCCATGTTCGCCAGTGAGAGTGTAGATGGTGTGGTTGTATCGCAAGACGACGAGATGTCGGCTGAAGTCGTACATCGCCCGCGCCGCGGCGCTGCTAAGGCGAGCGTAGAAAGCAATGAAGCTGCCGTCGAGGCCGTCGAGGCCGTCGAGGCCGTCGAAGAGGCCGTCGAAGAGGCCGTCGAAGAGGCCGTCGAAGAGGCCGTCGAAGAGGCCGTCGAAGAGGTGGTCGAAGAGGTGGTCGAAGAGGTGGTCGAAGAGGTGGTCGAAGAGGTGGCCGAAGAGGTCGCTGAGGAAGCTGCCGAAGAGGTCGCTGAGGAAGCTGCCGAAGAGGTCGCTGAGGAAGCTGCCGAAGAGGTCGCCGAGGAAGCTGCCGAAGAGGTCGCCGAGGAAGCTGCCGAAGAGGTTGCTGAGGAAGCTGCCGAAGAGGTTGCTGAGGAAGCTGCCCCCGAGGCTGAAGAGTCTGCCGATTCGTCCGAAGAGGATGCGTCAGACGCAGACGCAGAAGAAAAGGAGTAATCCATGTCTGAGATCAAAGCGAGTCAGGTCAAGGAACTGCGGGAGCGTACCGGTGCCGGCATGATGGACTGCAAGAATGCTCTGGTTGAGTGTGCAGGCGATATGGCACAGGCGATAGAGGCTCTTCAAAAGCGAGCGGCCGCGAAAGCTGTGAAGCGTATGGACCGAGAGGCCTCGGAAGGTATCATACACTCCTATATTCATGGGAAGGGTCGTATTGGTGTTCTTCTGGAGGTTAACAGCGAAACGGATTTCGTTGCGCGTAATGAAGCGTTCGGTGAGCTTGCTCGCGAATTATGCCTTCATGTCGCTGCAAGTGGTCCTTTATTTGTGAGCCGTGAGAGCCTCCCCGAGGGCGAACTCTCCAAGCAGGAAGCCTTGTTCAAGGCGCAGGTCCTGGAGAGCGGTAAACCCGAAGCCATTGTTGAGAAGATTGTAACGGGCAAGATCAACAAGTGGCTTGGGGAAGTGTGCATGGAGGAGCAACCCTGGTTCCGTGATGGCGACGTTGCGGTCAAAGAAGTGTTGCAGCAGTATATGGGCAAGCTGGGCGAGAATATTAAGATTCGCCGTTTCATCCGTTGGGAACTTGGAGAAGGTCTCGACTAATCATCAGGGAGTCATCCAATGACAGCGCCAGCCAGCACCATCGAGAGTGTATCCGAGTTGCCGAATCGGATTTTGTTGAAGCTCAGTGGTGAGGCGTTGATCGGTGAGAATGGCTACGGCATTGATCCCCCAGTTCTGCAACGAATAGCAGGAGAAGTCGCTGAAGTTGTGCAGCTTGGTGTCGGGGTTGCCATCGTCATCGGGGGGGGGAATATCTTCCGTGGCGTAGAGGGCTCCACCCATGGGATGGACCGGGCCTCCGCTGACTATATGGGAATGATCGCGACCGTGATCAACGGGCTTGCCTTGCAGGATACCCTGGAAAATGCCGGTGTGCAGACGCGAGTTCTGAGTGCCATCGAGATGAAAGAAGTAGCGGAGCCCTACATTCGGCGCCGTGCTATGCGACATCTCGAAAAGGGGCGAGTGGTCGTATTTACGGCTGGGACGGGCAATCCGTTTTTCACGACCGATACAGCCGCTGCCTTGCGAGCGATGGAGATCCGAGCGGATATACTCCTGAAAGGAACTCGTGTTGCTGGAGTGTATGATTCCGATCCCGAAACCAATCCGGATGCCAAAAGGTATAGTGAACTCACCTATGATCGTGTTCTTGCAGAAAATCTCCGAGTCATGGATGCTACTGCGATTAGTTTGTGCCGAGAAAACGATATGAGTATTCGCGTCTTCAGTATTGTGAAGCCGGGTTCGATAGTTCGAGCCGTCAGGGGTGAAGAGCTCGGGACGATCGTTTCAAATCGGAGAAACGTCCTGGTAGAGGAATTACATGATTAATGAAGTGCTGGATGAATTTAGTTCTGAGACGAACTCCACGTTGGAAAGCCTGAAGCGATCCCTTGGAAAGGTTCGGACCGGACGTGCGCATGCGGGTATTCTGGATTCCGTTCGAGTTGAATACTACGGTGCGAAATCTCCGTTGAGCCAGGTCGCTTCCGTATCCATTCCGGACCCACGCCAGATTCTGATAAAGCCTTGGGACAAAGGTATTATTGCTGACTTGGAGCGTTCGATTTTAAAGGCCGATCTCGGACTAACACCGATGAACGATGGTGAAACGATCCGGTTGAATATCCCGCCTTTGAATACGGAACGTCGTCGGGATCTAACAAAGGTCGTGCGACGCATAGCCGAGGAAGCGAAGATCTCGGTTCGAAACCATCGGCGCGATGCAAACGAGCTGATCCGTCAGGCCGAAAAAGACAGTGATGTGACAGAAGACGACGCTCGTAGAGGTCAAAAGAATGTGCAGACGGCCACAGATGACGCCATCGTGCGCATCGACGAGATTGTGAGTGCAAAGGAAACGGAGATCATGGAGGACTAGGCCGTTTGAATGGCTGTCCTACTTCTTGATCGCTACCCGTAAGGCTTCGATCGCCCGGCGGAACCGGTATTGAATTCGCGCTTTGCCCAGAACTTCCATGGTTTCAAATAATGGAGGGGATGCGCTTCGTCCTGTGGCGACCAGGCGTGTTGCCATGAAAAGCTCTTTCGTTCTCCAGCCCGTCCGTTCACAGAAATCCCGTAGTCGACGTTCGAGATCTTCGGCCTCTAGAGCGGGGAGGGTTTCAATCTCTTCGAGCAGGCCCTTGAGAGCCTTGTTCAAGGCCCGTAATGCGGCTGTGGGATCATCACCGTCGCTCTCTTGGGTCGGCCAACGTTTGATCTTCAGTTGGTCGATAGGAAAGGGAATATCCATCGCGAAGAAATAATTCGTTAGATCGCAGAAGCCATCGAGTCGATGAAGCCGTTCATGGATAAGAGGTAGGATCTGCGTGAGCCGATCTTCGGTCATGAATCCACGGATCTCTCCGGCCAGCTGTTCCGGCGTCAAAAGTCGCATCCACTGGCTGTTCAACCATTCGAGTTTCTGGAGGTCGAAGACCGGTTCCGTGACCTTTAGTCTTTGAAGATCGAATTCGGAGATGAGTTCTTCGCAGGAAAAACATTCCCGTTCGTCCTGCATGGACCAACCCATCAAAGCCAGGAAATTGAGCAGGGCCTGGGGGAGAAAACCAGCTTCACGATACCATTCCAGGCTAACAGGGTTTTTTCGTTTACTGATCTTACTACGGTCGGGGTTCCGCAACAGGGATAGATGAACAAAGATTGGCGGCTCCCATCCGAAAGCCTGGTAGAGAACCAGATGTTTGGGGGTTGAAGGGATCCATTCTTCGGCACGGATCACATGGGTGATCTCCATGAGATGGTCATCGACAACGTTCGCCAGATGATAGGTAGGGAAGCCGTCGGATTTCAGTAATACCTGGTCATCAATCTGTTGGTTTGGGTAGTGGATTGTGCCGCGCAATGCGTCCTCGATCACCGTTTCTCCATCCACCGGCATCTTCATTCGAACTGTGAATGCCAGTCCTTCTTGTATACGGCTTTCTGCTTCGCTCGGATCGAGGGCACGACAGCGTCGATCGTAACCGATATTTCCACCACCCTTACGCTGTTCCGCACGCATTTCTGTCAGGCGCTCCGGAGTGCAAAAACATCGATAGGCAGCCCCGGTATCAAGCAGTTTCGAAGCATGTTGTCGGTAGATGTCCGCACGCTCACTCTGACGGTAGGGTCCCTTGGGCCCTCCCTTGTCCGGCCCCTCATCCCATTCGATGCCAACCCAACGCAGATAATCGTTGATCGCTTGTTCGGATTCCGGAGAGGAACGTTTTTGATCCGTATCCTCGATCCGCAGGATAAACTGGCCGCCGTGACGGCGGGCAAAGACCATATTAAACAGGCCGATGTAGGCAGTCCCCACATGGGGATCCCCAGTTGGCGAAGGTGCTATTCGAACACGAACGGGCGATGTTGAACTCATGGCCGATTCACTAATTGGTCGTGGGAGCCGATGGATTTCCTATCGGTCCGGACGTAAGACGTCAAGGCCCAGCAGGGAAAGAGAATGTCATCCCAAGGGGATTGGCCCCAAACCCTGGCTCTGAAATCGATCAAGTCGGCATATTTCCGTGAATCCGGTTCGGACCAGATTTCTTAAGATGCTTCATTGCGGCCAGCCCTTCCGTAAGAGCCACACGAGTGTCCTGTCGATCGATTACCCGATCGATAAAACCATGTGCAGATGCAATGTTGGGCGTGAGGAATTTGTTCTCATAGGCATCGATATGATCTTTGATCTCAACGCTCTCGGCACCATGTTGTGCGATATCTCTACGGTGCAGAATTTCGATAGCCCCCTTGGCACCCATGACGGCGATTTCGGCGTCGGGCCAGGAGAAGTTCAGATCTCCGCCAATATGTTTACTACTCATAACGATGTAGGCCCCACCGTACGCCTTTCTGAGAATTACCGAGAGTTTCGGTACGGACGATTCGCAATAGGCATATAACAGTTTGGCACCGTGGCTGATGACGCCACTATGCTCTTGTTCACGACCTGGCATGAATCCGGGTACATCGACAAGGGAAATGATCGGTATTGAGAATGCGTCGCAGAAGCGGATAAAGCGGGCACCTTTTCGGCTGGCGGAGCTGTCGAGACAGCCTGCCAGATTAGCCGGTTGGTTTGCCACGACACCAACAACCGTACCGCCCAGCCGGGCCATACCAACCACAAGATTCGGCGCGAATCGCTCGTGAATTTCGAAGAAGGAACCATGATCAAAGACCTGCCGAATTACGTCACGGCAATCGTACGCCTGTGAGGTGTCATTTGGTACGATGCTGTCCAGATTGGGTGTGGAGCGGTCGGGCGGATCAAACCTTGGGCCCCGGGGAGCCGGTTCACCCGATCGGGTGGGCAGATATGCGATGAGACGGCGTGTCGATTGCAGGGCTTCGGCCTCGTTTGGGGAAAGCACATGGGCCACACCTGTAATTTCACCATGCACTCGGCCTCCACCCAGCTCATCGGCAGAAATGTCCTCAAAGGTTACAGTCTTGACGACTCGCGGACCCGTTAAGAACATATTGGAGTTCGACTCCGTCATGACGACAAAGTCCATCAAGGCTGGTGAATAGACTGCCCCACCGGCCGACGGGCCGAGGATACAGGCGATCTGCGGGATGATCCCACTTGCTTTGACAACGCGGAGAAAGATATCTCCGTATCCTGCGAGGGAGAGCACACCTTCCTGAATTCGGGCTCCACCACTATCATGAATACCGACAACCGGATGGCCCGATTGAGTAGCAAGATCAAGAATCTTACAGATCTTGCGGGCGTGCATCTCACCTAAAGAACCACCGAGAGCACGGAAATCCTGGCTGTAGGAGTATACGGTTCGACCGTTTACCTTTCCATAGCCACAGATAACTCCATCGCCAGGGATGTCACGTCGGTCGAGGCCGAAATCACTGACACGATGGCGAACCTGGGCATCAATTTCACGAAATGAACCGGGGTCAAAGAGATGTTCTACGCGCTCTCTAGCTGTGAGTAGTCGCCCTCCGGGAAGATGGGGAATTTCGTCGATGGTCAGATCGACCGGAGCCTCATCTCGTTGTACTTCCAGCTCGAAAAGCGCTTCACCGGGCCGAACAGAGGCGTCTGTTTTGACAGCTATCTTCTTCACGATGCCATCGTGGGGTGCCGGCAGCATATTCTCCATCTTCATGGCTTCGATGACGACGCAGGGATCCCCTTCCTTGACTGCTTGGCCTTTCTTGATGAGTACGTCTCGGACCACACCGGTAAGTGGTGCGGTGACCACTATGTCTCCTTGTTCGTCCTGGTTCCGTAGTTGCCAGGCGGCGAGGAGTTCGGGCAGCCGGGCTGGCCAGGCCTCTACAGGAAAGGTCAGGCCGTCCACATTGGCGTGGAGTTTCCCTTCTTCTTCGTAGATGGCCACTTCAACGATTCGTTCTCTTGTTTCGAGCTGAACGAATACAATACCGCTATCTTCATCCGTTCGAATGGAAAGAACCCGTGCCGCACCACGGTCGTCAGACGTCAGTACGACGCCACCGCGTGATTGAACCGCAACTTTGACTTCTTCACCCGGGATGCGGACCGAAGCCTTTGTTGTCCCCTGGTTTTTCTCGGATGGTTTCATACTGGTTTATCCACGTCTTTGGGGGATGCCCACAACACAGCGGCCGCTCGGGCTGCGTCAAAAAAGGCGGGATCAGAGCCGATCGTCTCCTGGTATTCGGGCATCCAACGTTCGAGTGCACCCGTGTCGAGTTTGTTAATCTGAAATTCCGGATGATCACAGAGGTACCGAAGCAGATGAACATTGGTTTTGACCCCGATGATACGGGTATCGTCCAGAGCCTGAGCAAGCCGGTCGAGGGCTTCGTTTCGATTTCGCCCCCAGGCTATGATCTTGGCGATCATCGAATCGTATTTTGTGCCGATGGATGAGCCTGGGACCAACGCGGTTTCAATCCGTATATGGCTATGTTCGGGCCATTGTATATGTCGGACCAGACCGGTCTGGGGGGCAAAGTTATTACGCGCGTCCTCTGCAATGATGCGTACCTCGATCGCATGTCCGAGGGGGACGATATTCCCGAGTTCATCGGGCATTTTATGTCCGGCGGCGACAAGCACCTGTAGCCAAACGAGGTCCTGTCCGATGACAGCCTCGGTGACCGGATGCTCCACCTGAAGCCTCGTATTCACTTCCAGGAAGGCGAAACTATTATCAGGCATAACAAGAAACTCCACAGTACCGGCGTTGACGTACTTCGCCTCTGTACAGATCTTTATGGCTGCATCCATGAGTGCTGTTCGAAGTTCCTCCGACAGAATCGTTGCATCGGCTTCCTCGACAACTTTCTGACGACGACGTTGGAGAGAGCAGTCCCTTGTGCCCAAAGCGAAGATCTGATCGTGCTTGTCGCCGAGTATTTGGACCTCGATATGGCGGGCCCCTTCCAGGAAGGACTCGATAAAGAGATCTCCTCGCCCGAAGGCTTTAAGTGCCTCCGACCGAGCACGCTCAAAGGCTGTCGGGATTTCCTCAAGGCTTCGAATCACGCGGATACCCCGGCCGCCACCACCGGCGGCGGCTTTCAGCAGAACCGGAAGGCCGACTTTAGAGGCTTCCTCTACGGCCTTCTTGACGTTCTTTACCGGTTTGGATGTGCCACCTGGGATCGGTACTCCTACCCGATCTGCGATGCTTCTGGCAGAGACCTTATCACCCAGAGAATCTACGGTGTCGGCCGTGGGACCGATGAAGATCAGGCCTTCCTCCTCGCAGCGCCGAATGAAATTAGCGTCTTCGCTCAAATAGCCCCAGCCTGGGTGTATGGCTTGGCATTCGTATTCTTTTGCTGTCGCTATGATTCGTTCCGCATCCAGAAAGACACTTTTGTCATCGTGGCTCTTCAACATCACAGCGTGGTCTGCCAACACAATATGCAGGCTATGTTCGTCACCGGGCTCATAGACGGCAACCGATGTGATCGCCATGCGTCGTAAGGTACGCGCTATCCGTACGGCGACCTCCCCGCGGTTTGCGATAAAGACGCTTCGGATTGTTCCCGTCGTCTCTCGTTGAAGAAAGCGCGGGCGAGGGTCGAGAAACCCGTCGCTGAATTTGTCGGAGATGGTCATGGTTTATGTCCTCTCTTCTTTTATGATCGAGAAGGTCTTTTGAATTCCGGTCCAGGCGAAGGTTCGCCGGGGCGCGGGCCTCAGGGTTCGTAGCTGTTCCATGGAATGACTCGTTATCCAGGCAACGCAGAGGGTCATTCCGTCGATGGTGCCAAAGCGCAATTCTGCGCGTATGTCGGACGGAAAAGCCTCAATACCGTGGACATGAGACGACCCCATCATTTCATCGTTCAGTACTATATTCACACATCGAGCGGGCACGGCGAAACCCAATCCGATTGCTTTCAAGGTAGCCTCTCTGGCAGCCCAGATTGCAGTGGCTCGTTTTACCGCATGAACAGGCTTTAAAGCCCGGATTTCTGCCTGCTCTGAATCGGTGAAGAAGTCGTCCAGGGTTTTCAGGAGCGTAGGGCTCGGGTCTTCGATGTCGATACCGATTGCCAGACTGTCAGGATCCGCGCTTACCACGGCGGCCGCGACGCCCTTCCGATGGGTCAATGAGATCCCAAGGTTGTTCACAGCCGCACCATCGTGAATGGACAGGACCTCAGGTGCACCATGGTCATCGGGCAATACACTTACCTGGTTGCATCCCAGACTATCGAGGACCTTATGACCTGCGATTCGAGCTGCCGCAGAGGCCTGCCGCCGTTCCGGGTTTCGAAACAACTCTACGTACTTCCGTTCGGTTGGACGCAGCCTTGCCATGTCGGCACGGTGGTCTTCTGCTGAGCCGTAGCCGTGAAACGCAACACGCATAGTATGTGGTAGTTGTACTGGCATATCAGTCCTGCTCCACGTTTCCGGCATGTACGGTCTTATAGCCTTTCAGGATGACAACGGGTTTACCGTTATTCCCGGTCACGACCCCGTTGAAGCGACCCGATTTTGTTTTGGTCACATGAACGAGGAACGGTCCGTCCTTCGAGGAGACAGTTTGTAGGGCTCTCACTTCTTCGGCGAGGTGGGGCAATCCCATATTGCCATTGGAAACCTCGCACGCTCCGACGGTCTGGAAGGCTGCTTCAAGAAGGAGGGCAGGTAGAGGAGCTGCTGCCATCTCAAGTGATTCGTTACGAATCTTTGCCTGACCGACCTTCTCATTGGCTTTTACTTCAGATAGCACCTGGAAGGCGGGCCCATGGAAGAACTTCTTGTACAGGTCTTTATGGGACCAGTTTTCCGCCTTTGTAGGCGTGTTCTTTTTGGGCGCACGCCCCATGGACGTGGTGCTCGAGACACGCGCTCGGAAGTGCGATTGCACACGCGTGGTTCCCATTGGATCAATAAACACCCGGTTAAGGGTCCAATCTCCACCTTCACCCTGGGAAGATGTGGGAGCCAATAGGACGCGTGTTGTCCGTCCATCGGGGACCCGGACGGCCTGGTTGAACTCTACGGCCTTGAAGACCGAAACTTCTTTATCGGTTCGACACGTCTTACGGGACGCCTCGTCCATCATGCAAAGCCCCACTACGCCCGGAAGCACAGCGGTTCCAGAAATACGGTGATCGTCCAGATAGGGAATTTCTGATGAGACGGTCGCCTCGCGGGTCAAGCCTGTATCACCCTTAATCAAACCGATGAGTGTTGTATCCGACTCGAGGATAGCGATCTGCTCGGATGCGAGTGCACCCAGTTCCTGGGTTCGGATAACGTGCGTTGCCCCTTCTATGGGACTAACCAGTTCTTCCACGAATGCCTTCACACCGGCCTTGAGGGGAATGAACTCTACACCTCGTTCCGCGAGTGCCTTCGCAATCTCAGGTCGGGCGGCCATACCCACGTCCGCGAAGGGTCCCCAGGCAATGCTACGACAAGAAGAACCTTCCAGCCGCTGGGCCATAACATGGGTCAAGGCTTCAAGCGCTGCATTGGCTGCAGCATAATCGGTCTGGCCTCCGTTCCCGAAGTGGGCAGCTACGGAGGAGAACGTCAGAAAAGAACCGACCGAGACTCCGTTGAAGGTGGCCATCAGTTTTTGCATCGGGGCAATCTTGACGTTCAGGACCTGGCGAATTTCATCGTCCGATTTTCGCTCCAGAAGGCGGCTATAATCGACACCAGCAGCATGGATAACGAGGTCGACATGTCCTTTCTTGGCAGCCTTTTCCAAGGCTGACTCCAGGATCTGTGGGTCGGTAGCGTCGCCCAGGACCAACTCCACGGTTGCGCCGAGCTCCTGGAATCTCGCAACGTTTGTCGCCACTTCGATCCGTGCAGATGCCTTGGATTCGAGACGTGCCACGACTGCCGGTGTGGCACGTTCACCACGCTCTTTCAGCTCTTCCATAAGCTTCATACGTCGGTCTTGCTGCGGTAGAGCCATCAGAGCCCGATCGGCGTCAATGGTTTCGCCTGGGCCGGTACGGCCGACGAGCACCACATGTTGGGTACCCGACTCGATGAGCGCTTCCAGCATCTGTGCCGTAATTCCACGTGCACCACCCAGGGCCAGGACGCGCTTGGGTGCAGCAAAGTCCTCCGGTATCGAAGGAACATCGGCCTGTAAAAGTCCACGTACGCGTTTACTTCCATCGGAAGCGATGCGAATCGAGCCGATTCCCTGGCCATTGACCGCGATATCTCGAAGACTGGCATGGCAGGGATGGAGGCCTTTCTTCGGAGCCGTAACCTTCGGAAGCTGTACATGAATGGTGGGCACGGCGATTTCGTGTTCCCGTCCATAGGACATGGCAAAGGCGGCTGCTGCGGCCTTGGACGCCGTACTTACCCAGGCGTCGTCGTCCGATACTCCGGTCTCCACCAATACAACACGGGCGGGCCCCGCCAGGAGCCAGCTGCGGATTTGCATCACCGCGTCGATTGGCTCTTCCGGGAGTGCGTCCAGGTCGAACGCCAGACAGGTATTGTCCTTGAGTTTCTCAGGGGCCTTATGCAGAGCCGTTGGCTTGGATTTGATCCCCAGGGAGCGGGATAGGGCGATCTTCCCCACCACGATTGTCGATTCGACAACCGGGGCTTGTACTGGAGCTTCTCCACCTTCAAACCAGGCCGGAACAAAGCGCCCGACTGAGGTTGCCATCGGTCCGACCGTCTGGGCCTCGACCGGCTGTGCTTCCAGCTTGGCCGGGGCGGCGCCGTCCGAAGATCCTGCCCTTTCCAGGACGAAATCCGCGATCTTGTTGAGAGTCGAGTAATCTTGCAGGCTCAGATCTTCTACCGGAGCAATACCGTAGGTTTCGCGTACGGTGGCGAACAGCTCGGCCTGTTTGACCGTGTCGATACCGAGATCGGCTTCCAGGTCGAGGTCTGGTTCGAGCATGTCCACTGGATAGCCGGTCTGCTCAGAGACAAGATCGAGTAGCGTGCTGAGGATGGCAGGTTTTTCGAGATCGGCACTACTGGAGACGGCCTGGGTTCCAGTTGGGGCTTTGGCTGCAGTTGCTTCTGGAGCCGGAGACGACCCGGAACCACCCGAATATTCGATAACGAAATCCGTGATCTTATTGAGGGTGGAGTAGTCTTGTAGTCGTAGATCTTCGACCGGTGCGATACCGTATTTTTCCCGTACGGCAGTGAATAGCTCGGCCTGTTTGACCGTGTCGATGCCCAGGTCGGCCTCCAGATCAAGGTCGGGTTCAAGCATATCCACTGGATAGCCGGTCTGTTCGGCAACCATATGCAGGAGCGCAGCCAGAATTTCGCCTCGGTTTCCCGTTGTAGTCGTTTCCACAGCGGCTGCAGCTGGAGCCGCAGGAGCCGTGGCTTCTACAGCCGGGGTCGGCTCGGTTCCAGTACCAGTACCACTTCGTTCCAGAACAAAGTCAGCGATCTTGTTCAGGGTGGCGTAATCGGAAAGCTGAAGGTCTTCTACCGGAGCGATATTATACTTTTCACGTACGGTGGCGAAGAGTTCAGCCTGTTTGACTGTATCAATGCCCAGGTCTGCTTCGAGATCGAGATCGGGTGCGAGCATATCAACCGGGTAGCCGGACTGCTCGGCGACCATTAAAAGAAGCGACTTCAAAACCGAGTCTCGATCCATCGAGGTCGTTGTCTGGGTTGGGGCCACAGGAGCTTTGACCTCGACCCTGGGGGCCGGGGTTTCGATTGGGGCTTGTCCCGAGCCAGTACCCGAACGTTCCACGACGAATTCAGCGATCTTGTTCAGAGTCGCATAATCCGACAACTGAAGATCTTCGACCGGCGCGATATTGAAGGTCTCACGCACGGACGCGAAGAGTTCCGCCTGCTTTACGGTATCAATCCCCAGATCGGCTTCAAGATCCAGGTCGGGAGCGAGCATATCCACAGGGTAACCCGTCTGTTCGGATACCATCTGAAGAAGGGTCTGGACCACTGCACCACGATCCATGGTGGTGGCCGATGCCCTGGCTGGTACGGCGGCCGGCGCGGCTACGGCGACAGGAGCTGCGGCTGGAGCATCTACTTCTGTGGCACCTTCCGCGATGCGTGCCTTGAGGATACGCCCATCGAGGAAAACCTCCCCGGCGGTCGCGTCCACGCATTCCGCCAGGAAACGTTGGTAGAGGGTAGGATTGATGATGGTTTCCGGCCCATCTGCGATCTTCTCAAAGCCAACCAATGCGATCTGGCTACCGAAACCGGCGCCAAGTCGTACGCCAAAGCGGGCATCAAACGCGCCACCGGTCGAGAGGTTCAAGTCGCTGAAGGCCGAATCCAGATCATTTGCATTTGCAAGTGGGGGTACGGTGCCGAATTGAAGAACCTTCACGAGAAGACCATCTTCAATGCCCGCTCCCATCGGGTGACCGGTGTAGCCCTTTACATTGGCAACGCAGACACCAGTGCAAGCGGATCCAAAGGCTCTTCGTAGGCTCTGGGCTTCGGCTTCGGAGGATCCACCTCGCGCGGGGGTATATGTTTCATGCGACATGAACACGGTATTAGGTGCCATCTCCGCGATGGGAACGCCCGTGGTCTGGGCCATGTCCTCGACCAACTCGGAGAACAGATCGGAGATATAGTCTACGTCCAGTCGGGTACCGTGAAAGGCGCTATTGCCAAAGCGGTCGGCAAGAATGCGGACCAGAGGCGTCACACCACGGGATTCGGCGAGCCCTTCGGCCTCAAGAACGAGCCCAACAGCTCCAGACCCCACGATCATCCCATTGCGCTGGGTGCCAAAAGGAACCGCCGCCTGGGTTACATCGCTTTCTATAGTGGCCGCGCCAGCTGCGAGGAAGCCACTGCCAAACCAGGGCATCAAGCGATCGCTGGACACATTGTCGGCTCCCACCACGATGACACGTCGGCAACGACCCAGTCGAATCCAGTCGGAAGCGATGCCTAATGCTTGCGTTGTACTTGCGCAGGCCGCGTTGACATGGGTGGACGGTCCTTTCAATCCGAGGAATTGCGCCAGTTGGGTATGACCCATGGCAAGGATCCGGAAGAGGAACCGTCGGTCGAAGGTGTATTCGGTGTCTTTTGAGGCCGCTCGGGCTGCATCCAACTGTACGCTAAGAGCCGCCAGAGTTTCCTTGGAAGCCCCAGTCTTCTCTGCAGTTTCCAGCGCCGTTTGCAATGTTTCCACACGGGCCTGGCTTTCTCGGTCGGCGACGATGGAATCGTATTCTTCGGTGAAATTTTCAATGCCTGGGAATGCCGATGCGAAAATGACACCAGTGTCTTTTCCGATGCTATCGGGGATCTTGAATCCACTGGGAAGCTTTTTGCCCGTTGTTGTAACCTGGTATCGGGGCACAACGGGAATATGTGCGTCTTTCAAGGCCTCCATCGCGGCGGCGATAACCATTCGGGTGGTTATATCAAGGGCCTGATCAAAGCTCTTCGGCACCTCATAATTGCCGACTACGTCGAGTTGTCCGGGACGGCCCCCAAGCTGAATGATGCCGTCTCGCTTGGAAATGCGTTCAAAACTTCCCGCACCGGATGTGCTCTTAACCAATCGCTCGATATTCTTTTCGAGCATCTGGTCAACGAGTTGAACGGGGAGGTTTTCGATTCGGTTCTCGCCTTCGAGAAGACGTTCAAAGTTGTCGTCCGAAAACATCTCGTAATCTGCACCAGGGAGTCCGATGGACGCGCCCGTGATGAAAACGGATGGAGTGTCGGTAGAATCGTTATTCGACGATGGGATCTGGCTTACCGCTTTTTTCGTCGGGCCGGCCTGGGTTTCTACGGCCAGTGCTACCGAGGGTGCTCCGAGGCCCGCCGCATACATACTTACGAGGGCATTTCGGAAACTGGCCAGATCACCCTGCTTGGGGTGGTTGGTGGCGACGGCCAGGGTGTCGTTGCCCAGGGTATCCAGAACGAGGCGGCTGAGTGCTGACTTGGGTCCAACCTCCACGAAGACGTCGTATCCGTCCCGTTTCATATTTTGTACGATCCCGATCCAATTCACGGCCGCAGCAACTTGTTTGCCCAGAAGATCGCGAATGGTGTCTTCGGCCCCTTCTCCCGTCGGGTATTCTTCGGCGGTTACATCCGAATAAATCGGGAGTTTGGGTTTATGGACGTCCAATTTCCCCAATAAGGCGCGGAGTGGCCGGGTTGCGGGTTCCACAATCGGACTATGAAATGCATGGCTTACGGGTAGGGGAATTGCGCGAATACCGAGTTCGTTACAGCGTGCAACGAGCTTGTCCACGGCCTTCGATTCACCAGCAGCAACGGTCTGATTGGGACTATTGCGGTTTGCGGCGATCAACATGCCGTCGATCTCTTCGATGAGCTTGTCTACATGGTTGGCATCGGCAATGATCGACGCCATCTTTCCAGGGTCATCGATCTTGACGTTGGCCATTTCACGGGCCCGGCTGGTGACGACCCGCACGGTGTCGGCCAGATTGAGCACGCCGGCTGCGGCTACGGCTCCGTATTCACCCAGACTATGGCCGGCCACACCGTCGGGCTTGATTCCATACGCCTTTACCAGCTCCGTAAGTGCCAGATCCATGGCCAGGACGCCGGGCTGGGTGTAGACCGTATAGCGTAATTTCTTTTCGCATAGATCCTTGTCCAGTCTTCCGAACATGATGTCCGACAACCGTTCGTCAATGGTGTCTTTCATCAATGTGTCGATGTCCTCGATCACCTTTTTTGCAACCGGGTATTTCTGGCAAAGTTCTGCACCCATGCCGACATATTGTGAGCCCTGGCCCGGGTAGACGAAGGCGACCTTGCCGGGTGCGCCATTCCAGAGAGCTACATCTTGTCCCTGAAAGCGTTCTCCACGAGCTACCAGAGCTTTGGCACGGCGAAGGCGGGTAGCTGCCTCATTGAGGTCATTTCCACCGATGACAAGGCGCCATTCACCAACAAGACTACCTGGTTCGATCGGCGCTGGATTCTCTGAAGGCGAGGTTTCAAGCCGGGCGAGTGCCGCGTCGACCTGTTTTTCGATGTCTTTGAGGCTCGGGCCTGCGAATCCCAACACGACACCCGGAATCGTATCTACGGAAAGCTGGGAATCTGAAATCTCGATAGCTGCCTCTTGGCTTGCTGTTTTAGCCATATGGCCATTTTCCTCAGACCATGCTGCAAGACCGATGGGCTCGAGAGCTTCGACGTCTCCTGCCAGGTCCTCCGGTGCTTCACCGAGAACCACGTGAAAGTTCGTTCCACCGAATCCAAAGGCGCTGAGCCCAATGATGCGTGCTTGATCGCCACGGTTCCAGGGTTCCGGTTCGAGCTGGAGTCGGAACGGGGACTTCTCAAAACCGATCTTCGGATTGGGTGTCTGTACATTGATTGTGGGGAGCTTGGTCTGGTGTTCCAGGCAAAGCAGGGCTTTGAACATACCAGCTGCGCCAGCTCCGGCTTTCAGATGGCCTATATTGCTCTTTACCGACCCGAGCGACACATGTTGCAGTCCGGCACCGGCTGCGGCGAATGTTTCTGTCAGAACCCCGGCCTCGACGGCGTCGCCGACGGTAGTGCCTGTACCATGGGCCTCTACCAGACCGACTTCGGCCGGTGAGATTCCCGCATCTTTATAGGCACGGTGCACGGACAGACGTTGTCCTTCTGGGTTTGGTGCTGTGATTCCTTTGCCTTTGCCATCGGAGCTGGCCCCGATTCCAAGGATTACGCCAAGCACGCGATCGCCATCGCGGCGGGCGTCACCCAGACGTTTAAGCACGAATGCAGCGCCACCTTCGCCCATGACGAAACCGGACGCACGGCTGTCAAAGGGGAAGCTCCCTTCGGCGCTCAACGCACCGATTCGACAGAATTTTGCGAACATCTCAGGGCCGTTACAGCGGTCGACACCGCCGGCGATGGCCATATCACAATCGTGGTGTTGCAACATGCGTCGTGCAGTCATGAATGTGGCCAGACTCGATGCGCACGCGGCGTCGCATGCGAAGTTGGGGCCACGTAGATTCAGAACGTTGGCAATTCGACCGGCGAACACATTGGCCAGTTCACCGGGCATACTGTCTTCATTGATAGGTGCATGATGGGCATCACCAAATTTCTGGCGCGACTCATGGATGATTCGCTCCTGTGCGTTCGGCGATAGCTCTCGAAACGAAGGACTTTCCCGCAACGCGTTCCCGATAAAGGGCCAGTTTAGCGTCATCGATGTACGTACGTGCTGCTCACCACCCATACTATTTCCGATGACGACGCCGACACGGCTTCGGTCGAAATCATTGTCCTGACCATAGCCGGCATCTTCCAGGGCATCGGCGGCGGCCGTTACTATCCATCGCTGTCCGTGGTCCATACGATCTGCGACTTTCGGCGGAATACGAAACCTCAGACTGTCAAACTCAAAATTGCGTACAAAACTACCGATCCGACTATAGATGCCAAAGGGGCTGTTTGGATCGGGATCATAGAAATCATCAATACACCAGCGGTCTTGTGGGACTTCTGTGATGGCGCTCTGACTTTGCAGGAGGAATTGCGCAAAAGTCTTTGCGTTCAGTCCTCCAGGTAACACGCAGGCCTTCCCAACAATTGCGATGGCCTGGTCGTCCCAGTCGGCAGTTTGTATGCTCTTATTGCTATTCATCAGAAAACTCGACTTCAATCCGGAGGCGTCGACGGCAAAAATATTATCGTATTGTTTCGGGATTGCGCCCGCCCATGTGCAATGGCTATGCCAGAATGGGCAGACTCTGCAAAAAATGAGTTGGCGGCGGTAAAAAACACGTTTCTCAGGATATGTATGAAGCGCAGTGGTACGTTTGTAAGACTTTGTTGGTTTTGTGTGGTCCGGATACGCGGATCCGTGAATCCTCGTGGGTTTTCACCGCAAGGGCTGTAGTGCGAAAACTTTCACGCACTAAGTCGGGTGTAATCTCCCTTCCGTCTTCCAGCTTAGATGAGCCGGATCAGATTCACCGGTTGAGGGGCTACACGAAGATTGATCTGTTCCCGGTTACCGGCCGCGTCGCCCGCGATCTGGTAGGGAGTCGGTTCCGAGAATTCTATCTTGACGGATTCGGCTACGAAATCGTTCATGGAATTGCCGTTATAGGTCCCTTTCCAGACAGAAGGTAGCATGGCCAGTGATTTGGCAGCATTGGCCGTGCTGACCCGCAGTTGGAACATAGACGGGTACTTTCGTGCGTGGGGCAGCATCTTCATT
>CAUZEG010000055.1:0-19079 GCA_963578775.1 Myxococcales bacterium | reverse complement strand
TGATCCTCTCTGATCGGCCACGGTATCGACACCTTGTTTGGGATTCACTTCTGCCTCCCGATAATGGGACAAACAACTCGTCTTACGATTCGAACATCACGAATTCATCAACTGATTCGCCGACCCAAAAACATTTTTTGGATCAACGGCTGACTTGGTCTTGCGGTTCCACTCCAGACTCGCTTCACTCATGATATCCGGAAGGAAACGGCGTCTAATCTTCCCAATTCCATGATGATGGGAAAGGGATCCACCAACCGCTAATATCTCCTCACGGGCCGCTATCTCCAGCTGGTTATAGACCTCTGTCGGATTCTCTACCCCTTTGTAGTAGTAGGCGAGATAGAAGTAGACACAACAACCGGTATTGTAGATCTGGGTCACTCGACAGGAAATAAACGGGGTCCCCGGCAGACCCATCTGGGCATGTTCGTCTTTTATGCGACGCTTGACGGCCTCACATAGGGCCAGGGTCTCGGTCCAGGAAACCGAAGTCTCAAAGGACTCGGCCAGAACATAATGGTTCATAACGAAGTCACGGATATAGGCAATACCAAAGGTCAGCTGGTATCCACGTTCCCCGTTTTCGGAACCGGCCTTCATCCCGGCATGTTTCTTGGCCAGTTTATAGACCTGCTGCTTCTGGATCATGACCTCCAGTTTCGTTCCCTCAAACACCAGGGTGCAGGCGACCATCTTCTCCGGATCAAAGCCTTTTAGCCGGGTCACAATAAACTTCTCCAGCTTACTCTTCTTCGCTCGCCAGCCCTCGGATCGTGGCTTCAAAGCCATGCTGAACTGGAACTGCTCATTGTCCACCAATCGGACGCTGGCAGGCAGACTGGGTAGCTGGGACAGCTCGTACATGAACGCAACGCCCTGCTCAAAACTCGGGAATAAGACGGAGCCGTAATCCTGGACCTCCGGCAACGCGAAAAGACGTACTACCGCGCTCGTAATAATTCCAAAACTACCTTCCGAACCAAATACCCATAGGCGCGGATCCGCACCTACCGATTCACGGGGTGCCACACCCGAACGCTCCAACAGGCCATCGGCCGTTACGACGTTCACGTCGAGTATAAGGTTCTCGATATTCCCATAGCGGTTTTTCTTCATGCCGCTGGCGTGGGTGGCTATCCAACCCCCGAGGGTGGAAAACTCCACGCTATCGGGTTCATGCCCCATGGTGAAACCATAGGAGGCCAGCTGATCAACAATCTTTCGGCCGACGGCACCCGCTTCGATTCGGGCCATTCGGTTCACCGGATCAATCCAGAGAATCCGATTCATCCGCTGCATATCCACCGATACGATCATTCGATTCTCGTTCGCAGGACAGACAAGAGCTTCGGTCACACTGGTCCCGCCACCGTAGGGGATGAGACATACGTCATGCTCCAGGGCCAGACCCACCAGAGCCGTCACCTGCTCCTCAGTTGTGGGATACACCACCAGATCCGGCACCCGGTCCATAGAGCGATACTTGATGGAGTACATCTCTTCCTGGGTGTGCCCATGGCCATGACGGAGTCGAATCTCTGCATCCTCGGTCATCTCATCCGCAGCCAGGACATCTCCAATTACGGTCACAAAGGCGTCGTTCTTGATCGGTGCGGGAATATGGGGAGGGTAACTGGGGGTGTGGATGTCCCGTGGCTCAATGGTCACGCTCATCATATCTTCCACCCACGGCAGAAGATTGGGCAGCTCCTGCCCACTGAGGGCGTATCGATTCCCACCCAGGGTCACAATACGCTTGTCATCGAGTTTGAAACTTGTATCGCGAAACCCCCAGACATCGAGGCTTTCCTCGTCCAATTTGGAGGATGTGGGCGGGTCTGGAACAATTCGTACCGGCTCCGACTCCAGACCGAGAGGCGCATCCTTCTCGGTCGAAGATCCCAGGCGTCGAACTCGATCCAGATAATTGGCGATCGACTTCGCACCAGTCACACGTTTCCAATCAAATTTCTTCATAACCAAACAAACTCGTCACACTACAGATTCAACAAGGGATCGGCTCAAAACTGGTGTTCTGTATCGGAATCGCTTCGATTCGGGCACGCTGTCTCTCCAAACCCAGGCCCCTAACTTCAACACCGCGCTTTCGGATGGCGGGATGCCAGCTTAGAGCCCCGAAGTCAACTAAAAGCCCGGTCATGCCTGATTTCCAAGGGCTGGAGCATGTCGTGTTGCTCATACCCACCAATTCGCTCCGGTATGAATTGTCATGAACTGGTCGCCTCTATGACCAGATCCGACTGGCTGGGATCGTAATCCCGCTCCTCGATCGACGTCACAAAAATCTGGCGCACTTCGTCACATCGGATCCGGAGTTCCTCCTTGGTCGAGGGTTCCACAGCATACGGTGGTAGAAACTCTACAAGTATCGTCCCATCCTGGACCGAAAACGATCGGCTACGAGGCCATAGCTTCGCCGCGCCATGAATGATCATAGGCACGATCGGAGCGCCGGAATCCTGGGCCATATGAAACGCCCCCAGCTTGAAGGGGCCCACCGTTTGGACCTCTGTTCGCGTACCTTCCGGGGCAATCACGGCCGAGAGCTTCTCCTTGTGAATTCGTTGCGCTGCGCGCGCCAACGTCCGTTGGGCGCGTTCCCTGTTTTTCCGGTCCACAATTACAAAGTCCATGGAATAGACCACCCAACCGATCAGGGGAACTAAGAGTATTTCCCGCTTCGCCACCATGGTCCCACCTTCCGGAAGGAGCGCGCAGATCGTGAAAAGATCATTGGTCGACTGGTGATTGTAGGTGATCACTCGAGGTTGCCGTCCTGCAAGATGCTCAGCGCCTATAACCTTCACTCGTGCGCCGGTGATCCAGAGCATGGCTCGGCCCCAGAATCGAATCGCTGGCCGCCCCCAGACGTTGGGGAGACGCCCCAGTGTGAGGATGGATACAATACATAGATAGGGGCAATAGATCATATTGAAGATCCAGCCGAGTATGTATTGCCGTATGGCTCGAAAAAACAGCATTCCGCACGAAAAGATGGTTGGAGTTGATCGTCGCCCCCCCTGGAGACGGGCTGTAGGTCTATAACAACCCATTTCCGTCATTCAAGATTTCTCTGCTCCATAGCAGCACAGCAGCCCGGAACACCTCGGGTTTCCCGGTTTTTCTCTTGTGCCCATCTTGATGGTTGTTTAAGGTGCCCGACTTCTCATACCCCACCCCTCTATTTGCCCGAGCGAAATATGAAGAATTTATGCGTCTTAAGCCTTCTTTTCGGATTCTCTCTCGCCTGTGTTCCTTCGACCAACCAGTCGAGTCTAACGGACGATACGAATACGAACTTCTCTGGTGCGGACACCAGCAATTCGGACAATGGCTCGGCCACGGTCGACACGGGCACCGGAAATATAGATACGGGGTCCCCATCGACGGACATAGGGACACCTCCCACCCCCCAGAGCAACGGAAATGTGGGCGACGCCTGTACAGCCGATACCGATTGCATCGGCGCAGGGGCTGTCTGCATGGAACAACCGGGTGGATATTGTGCCATTCCCAGTTGCCAGGGCGGCCAAGCCTGTCCAAGCGGCGCTGTTTGCGATGCCAACTTCCAGGACGGCGGAAGCTTCTGTCTGAAATCCTGTCAGTCGAATACGGACTGCCGGGTCAGCGAAGGCTACGAATGCGACCAATTCGGAACCTGCTGGCCAGCACAAGGGGGCGTACCGTCGGGTGGCAGTAGCCCCATCGGCGGCCCATGTGCCAGCAACACCGATTGCATGGACGCTGGAGCCCAGTGTTTCCAGGAGAATAACGGTGGTGAACCAACCGGCTTCATAAACGGCTACTGCCTCATCTCCGATTGTACGGCCAACTCCTGTCCGGCCGGTTCCATCTGCGAGACTATCTTTGTGGGCGGAGGGACAGCTTGCGTGGACGCATGCCAGGGTACCCCGGAATGTCGCAACACCGAGGGCTATCAATGTGTATCCATGGCCGCTGGCGCCAACGCCTTCTGCTTCCGTGGCTGTGGCCAGGACTCAACCTGTCCAGCCGGCTACGCCTGTGGCGCGGACGCATACTGCACACCAGCCTGTACCGACGAATTCTGTGGCCCGGACATGGTCTGTGGTGATGACGGTCTATGTCATGATCCCCCCTGCACCGCAGGAAGCTGCCCCGCGGGTCTGGTATGCAATACGAGCACGGGTAACTGCGGCCCGGATCTTGGAAGTACACCCGGACAGGGGCCTGGGCCGACCTGCCCCAGCCTCCCGGAGCGCGACTGCGTCGGAGGCGAAGCCTATTGCGGCGAGCTCACCGTCTTTGACCCAAGAGTGGGCGATGGCTATGACGACTACCCCATCAACGGGGAGTCCGCGAGCAATCAATATCGTAGCTACCTGCGGCGCGATGCGATCATGCTGATCAAATACGCGGCGGCCTATGTCTCCTGCAAAGCAGAGTCCTGGACCGGCGGAAACGGCCACCCTCTAGGTATGGGCGATATGAGTGAAGCCAATGGAACCATTCCTGGAACATCCGACGGCTCCCCCGGTCACCCGCCAAATACCCATGAAAATGGCTTCGATATCGACATGGCCTATTTCCAGACCGCGGGTCCGAATAATTATCTGCGTGCGGTCTGTGACCACACGCAGGGTGGTCAAGATATGTACCACTGCGTAAGCGCGCCCTACCTCCTCGATGTCTGGCGTAATGCCCTCTTCATTGGTGTGCTCGGCTCCAGCCCACGTACACGTGTTATCGGTGTCGACGGGCAGGTTGGTGCCCTGGTTACCGAAGCCATCTCCACACTTTGCGCCGATGGCTGGTTTCCTCATAGCAACTGCAACTCTGCACCCCTGGCCTATGAAGTCACGGACCAGGGACAGGGCTGGTATATGTTCCACCACCACCATATGCACCTCAGCCTTAATGCCCCAGGCAGTGCATTCACACCCGGTACCATGCCCTGTCTGACCAGCGGCTGCCAGAATCTGCAGGGCTCGATTGAGAACCTCAAATATTCGAAGCGTCTGGGCCATACCCAGAACCTTGAACTGGCTCCTCTGAAGAAACGCCTGTTCTTCATGCCGCTGCCCTGAATCGCCCGCAACGCGGTGCGTCATTTTTGGCTTGCAGTCCAGAAATTGTGTGCTAACGTCGGCAGCTCTGCGGTGCTCCAGCACCACCCGACAGACCTGCTCCGGCAGTCCATTCTGTCTACCAATACGATGATGGGGACGATTCTTCATGCCTGAATTCACCGCTGATCTACGCGATGTCCGCTTTGTTCTGTTCGAGCAACTCCACCTGGATGAGCTGGCGAAGAAGCCGGCTTTCCCCGACCAGGATCGAGACCTTTACGAGATGATTCTGGCAGAAGCGTTTAAATTCACCGCGACCAAGCTTGCTCCATTGAACGAGCCCGGTGACCGGCAAGGCGCCCGACTCATCGACGGAAAGGTCTATATGCCGGACGGATGGCGTGAAACCTATAAGGAATTCGTGGACGGTGGCTGGCTGGCCATGACGGCCGCGCCGGAATACGGTGGCATGGGCCTGCCTTCCCTGCTCAGCGCCTGCATGGGTGAGTTATGTGTGGGGGCCTGTGTTTCCTTCTTGTTCACTCCCGGGTTAACGACCGCAGCTGCGCGCGTTATCTGCGAACGGGCCGAGCCAGAGCTTCGCGACGTATTCGTCCACAATATGCATTCTGGTAAATGGTCTGGAACCATGTGCCTGACCGAGCCGCAGGCGGGAAGCGCCGTGGGCGATGTTCTTACTAACGGCCGTAAGCAGGACGATGGTACCTATCTGCTAACCGGCAACAAGATCTTCATCAGCCAGGGAGACCACGATCTCACTGAAAATATCATCCATCTGGTGTTGGCCCGTACCCCGGGCGCTCCGTCCGGTACAAAGGGCCTATCCCTGTTTATCGTTCCCAAGCATCGGGTCAACCCGGACGGCAGCCTTGGTGACTTCAATGACGTGCGATGTACGTCGCTCGAAGAGAAGATGGGTATCCACGCCTCGTCGACCTGCTCCATGTCCTTTGGAGATGATGGTCGTTGCCAGGGCTTCATCATCGGTGAAGAAGGCGAAGGTATGCGCCATATGTTCCAGATGATGAACGAAGCCCGCGTCGAGGTCGGAGTGCAGTCCTGCGGCACGGCGAATGCCTCCTACCAGATGGCTTTGAACTACGCCAAAGAACGAGTGCAAGGCGTCCATATCGACAACTTCAAGGACCCGAACGCACCGCGCGTCACCATCGATCAGCACCCAAATGTTCGGCGGATGCTGATGGAATGCAAGGTCCTCGCGGAAGGGATCCGAGCCCTGGTCTACCGGGCCGCCTATTATCTCGACCGGATCCGCGCGGCCGAATCGGAAGAGGAGAAAGCCCAGTATTCCTCCCTGTTGGAGATCATCACACCCATGGTCAAAGCCCATTCTTCGGACCAGGCCTTCCACATCACCAATGTGGCGATGCAGGTCTTCGGTGGCTATGGCTATATCCGTGAATACGGTATTGAACAGCAGATGCGCGACGTGAAGATCTGCTCGTTGTACGAGGGCACCAATAGTATCCAGGCACTCGATCTGATCGCCCGTAAATTACCACGACACAACGGCAAGGACTTCATGGCATTGCTGGCCGAGATGGATAAGACCATGAAGGGCAATGAAGACCACCCTGCGCTTGGAGCCCCCATCGCGGCGTTCAACGAGGCAAAGAATGCTCTGACGGCCACCACCATGGCCTTGATGGGATACCAGGCGAAGAAAGACATCGCCTATCCGGTCATGATCTGTAAGCAATACCTGGAGATGTTCTCCGATGTCGTCCTCGCCTGGTTGTTAATCGACCAGGCCGTGATTGCCTTCGACAAGATGCAGGTTCTCAAGAAGGAAGACCCGACTCGAATGCCGGAGAATCATGACGAGGTGCGGTACTACGACGGTAAGGTCCGGGGAGCCGACTTTTATACCACGCAGATCCTGCCCCGGGTCCACGGTCATGCTTCCCGCATCCAATCCGAAGACCGGAGCGCAATCGAGATCTACTTCTAGGATCCGTCGGTATTTGCGTTGGTCGTCGCCAACTCTTCGACCACCTGGAACTCCTTCTCCGTGACCGGCTGGACACTGAGCCGCTGGCCACGTTGGGTTACCTTCATATCCTTGAGGCGCGCTTCGTTCTTCAGCTGCTCCAAAGAGACGATGGCCGGCAATCTCCGAACCGCACGAATATCGACCATATACCAACGGGGGTTGTCCGGATCGGACTTCGAATCAAAGTACTTTTCCTTCGAATCGAAGGCCGTATGATCGGGGTAGCCTTCCCGTACCACTTCGGCAACACCGACCACATGGGGCGGCTTGGTATTTGAGTGGTAGAAGAGCACCGAATCCCCCACCTTCATGTCGTCGCGCATGATATTCCGCGCCTGGTAATTCCGAACACCGTCCCAATGGTCGGTCTGGCCCGGTTCTGCCAGAAGGTCATCAAAGCTATATACATCGGGCTCACTCTTCATAAGCCAATATCGTTTCGCCATCGTCGTTCTCCTGGACAGTTTCCTGGCAGCAATTATCGCGCTGGAACGTAGATGACAAGAGAAGAACTCGGATCAGAGCCTGGGACGAAGGGTTGGGATTTCTGATTGGAATTCGCTTCTATCCAACACAACGGGACCCGGTCATAGAGCCGCCAGCATTTTTTTCTTGAAGTCGGCCGCCGGATCTCCGATTCATAAACGGGCCCTTTCCTCCGAGTCGAGCATGGACATCAACTATATCGCCCTGGCGATTCCCATCTTTTTCATCCTTATCGGAATCGAACTCGTCGCATCCCGCGTGGTCGGACGCAGCGTATATCGATTTCAGGATGCGATCACCGATCTCAACTGCGGCGTAACCCAGCAGGTCTTTGAGATCTTCTATAAGGTTCTGATCTTCGGTATCTACTTCGCGGTGGAGCGATCCTACGGGGTCTGGAATCTATCCGTAACGTCCATACCCGCCTGGATCATCGCCTTTCTGGGAGTGGACGTCTTGTACTACTGGTGGCACAGGCTCAGCCACGAGAAGAACGCCCTATGGGCGATCCATGTAGTCCACCATCAGAGCCAGGACTACAATCTGGCGGTCGCCCTGCGGCAGGCTTTATTCAGTTCGTTCACCACCCTGCCCTTTTATTTGAGTCTGGCCATCATTGGGATCCCGCTGGAGATCTTCTTTCCCATCCTCTCCTTCAGCACCTTATACCAATTCTGGATTCACACCGAGCTGGTACCGAAGCTGCCGATCATCGATTGGGTCTTCAATGTGCCTTCGCACCATCGGGTCCATCACGCCATCAATCCGAAGTATCTCGATAAGAATTACGCCGCGACTCTAATCGTCTGGGATCGACTCTTCGGGACCTTTATCGAAGAGCAGGAGCCGCCCGTATACGGAACTGTAAAGCCATTCAAGAGTCTCAACCCCCTATGGGCCAACTTCGAATACTGGGCCCATCTTATCCAAATGGCCAAGAGTACTCCGCGCCTCCGGGACAAAGCCCTGGTGTTCTGGAAGGGCCCACAATGGACACCTCCTGCGATCCCGTCGTATCCGCCCCCGCCAGATGTGTCGCCGGACACCTTCGAGAAATTCGACCCACCCCTGGACAGCGGGCTCAAGAATTACGTTCTACTGCAATATATCATTACCGGTGTGGTCTTTTTCGCTATGGTGCTGGCGGAACACCAGATTTCGTTGGTGTTTATGCTAACGCTATCGTTCTTGATCACCATCTCGGTGATTGCGACAGCGGGCCTGTTTGAACAACGATCCTGGGCTGTTCCATTCGAACACTTCCGGCTGTTATTCGGCACCGCTTTGACGATATGGTTTCTGCGTGATCACACCAATGTGGCCGAGGCCACACCCATCGTCGCTTTAATCGCGGTTGCAATGGCGTTCTGGGTGCAACGCCTGGAACAGAACTTCAGGGCATAAGGCCCAGTTGTTCCGACAGGCTTCGAAGATCCCAATACAACCATTCCTCGGCGATCTTGCCGTTCTCAATCCGATCCACGACGCCGGCTAGTACCCGGAACTTACGTCCCGTCGCTTTCAGGCCGGTGGATTGCAACGCTCCGGTGTTCGTGCCGGACAACTCCGCCACGCTCACCACATAATCTCCGGCCGCCCAGGTCCGAAGCAAAGTCGTATGGGTATCGGGGAAAGCTGCGAAGACCTCGACGGCGTTCTGCTCGATCGCCTCGCTCCCCAGTATGTCGTCCGGTCGGGTCATATCATGGAGGACGATGGTTTCTGACAGATATCCCATATAGCGTGGCAAATCATGTTGATTCCACGCGTCTGCAGCCAATTGCACCACGCCAAGATTGATGCGCTCCTTATCACTATTTGCCGCAACCACGGTGCCCTTCGAAGCCGGTGCTTTCCGGAATGCGGCTCGATGGGGACCTTTATAAAGCCCCAGCTGCCCCAGCACCGTAAAACGATCGGAGAAGCTGATATCCGATCGGATCCGGCCTTCACTCGTAAGGGTCCAGAATTTCAAACTCCGAACACCGATGGTTTTCTTGGTCGGCGCCAGTCCCCGTAACCGTTCCGAATGTGTCCCGATGCCCCAGGATAAGACCGCCACCTCCCGTCCATGAATCAAAACCAGCTCCGTGCCGCCCTGCAAATCGGGAAATGCAACCCAGGCCGGCCGGTACAGCTTCGCCACAATCGAATCGGGACCCTCGAATTTGGTGTCTGCGAAGGGCTGCATTGCTACAGCGCTGTCGTCGTAACAGCTCTTAAGAACCGTCTCGTCCTTTGCTGTAACGGCAGCCAGACAACCCTTGATCTTCCGAGCCAGCTCCGCCGCCGACAGTATTTTTTTAGGCCGAAGTTTCAGCGGCGGCCCCATCAGGCTTTCCGGGTACAGACGTTCCTTCACGCGCTGTGTCGCCAGATTTCGTATCGATGGCTTCTTTGCGGCTCCGGCATCGTCCGGCAGGGTCTTCTTACTGGGTGAACTCGAACAGCTCCAGCCAGACGCGATCAGGAAAACCGCACCCATAAGAATTCGTATTCGGCTGTTCCTCTTCATTTCTTTGCAGCCTGTAATGACTTCAGGAAACTCTGATAAATCGCCCGATGCGGTTGAGAACGCAAGGCCAAACGGATTTCCTTCTCTGCCTCGTCAAGCTTCCCCTTCTTTCGCATCAGCTGCGCCAGCATAAAATGATAACTGGCATTCTTCGGATCAGCCTTCAACGCTTTGCGTACCAGGCGCTCCGCCCCCTTGGTGTTGATCCCGTAATGCACCAGAAAATCCGTCTTCAGTAGAAGCGCCATTCGATGGCCAGGTTGCTCACCCAACCAGTCGTCAAATAGAGCAATAGCCTTATCGTCGTGCCCCGCCACATGGTAGCCCTTGGCCGCCCAATATAGGAACCCCGGGGCAAAGCTTTCCCTACGATAGCGGTCGTAGGCCTTCAGGAAGTGCTCGGCCCCCTCAAGCCCTTTGCGCTGTACACGGACCAACCAACGACCCCAGATCCGATAGGCCTTCGCCCCATCGGAGCCCCCGTTGTCCATGAAGCGCTTCAGAAGTGGATAGGCTTGTCCATCACGCTTTTTCACCAGAAGAGCCTGGGCATATTCCAGATTGATCTTTGCATCATCCGGCGCCTTGGCCGCCTGTGCAGCCAATACCTTCAAATCGTGTCCGCCGGCCGTGACCTTCGCAATGGCTTTCGAAAATTCTCCGCCGGGCATATAGCCTTCTACCCGTCCGATCTCCATCCCTTTGGCGGATAAGACCAGGACACTCGGTAGATTCAAAACAGCGTACTGGGCGGTAATACGTTGGCCCTCGGTGGAATCGAAATCGATGCGCAGCCCCACGTGATCCTTCAAAAGACCGGCCCCGGCCTCTGCATCCAATACGTCCTTGGCCAATTGATGGCATGGACCACACCAATGGGCATGGACCACCATCAATACAGTCTGATCCCCGGCAGTAGCCCGATCCAGAGCCCCAACCAGATCCCCGTCGGACCAGGCCATCGGCGATCCAAGAAATAGAAGCGACATAAGGAGAGCCATCATCGTCCTGTGGTCATAGGCCCTCTCCGGTCAAACGTCAACGAAGGACCCAGCAGCATCAGCCCCTGTATTCACAAGGCTACATTGTTTTTTTCTTTCCAATTTCAAAAGGGTGCTTATCTTGGCAACGTCAGAAACCCAATTCCCGCCATTCCTGCCTCTGGAGCCACCATGCTGGGCTATATGTTCATGACAATCACCCTGTTTACCATCGGGGAGTTGGCCTTGCTTATCTACGTTGGGGGATTGATCGGGTTCTGGTCCACCCTCGGCCTGGTGATTCTAACGGCTTTCGTAGGGGCCTCCCTTGTCCGCAACGAGGGCACCCGTGCCCTACTGAAGATCCAACAAGAACTTTCCATGGGGCGGATTCCTGCCAGCGCCATGCTGGACGGCATCGCCATCATGTTGGGTGGTGCATTCTTGATCACCCCTGGTTTCATCACCGATGCCATCGCCCTCATCATGCTATTCCCCGTGACACGGGCGATTCTAAAGGTCTTTTTTGTCCGCCGGTGCAGGGCATGGATTGAACGCCAGCAGGTGCAGATGTCGAATATTCATGTTGGCCCGGACTTCGATCCGCGGCCTCCCTTCGACGATCCCAACTGGGGCCAGCCGCAGAGTCCCTACGACGACGGCAACGTCATTGACATCACCCCGGAATCTACCGAGGATTCCGCCCCCTGATCGAGACTACACTCTATCGTAAAACTCGACCGGAACTTGGCGTATGGCCCAACCTGCGTCAAACTTGGGCCTACGTACACCATGGCTGAATTATCTCCATACCCCTTTGCCGCGTTGATCCGCCGAATGTTTCGGGAGCTGGACCGCTCGGATTCCATCTTCGATCTGCCGATCCGAAAGTGCTTTTTTGGAGACGAGACGAAGGATCTTTCCGTCGGCTTTCATGGAGCCCGGGCTTCGACGCCTCTTGGGCCGGCCGCAGGCCCCCAATCCCAGATGGCCCAGAATATCGTTCTGTCCTGGCTATCCGGCTGCCGGATCATGGAGCTCAAGACCGTGCAGGTCATGGACGAGCTCATCATCCCCCGGCCGTGCATCGATATGCAGACGGTGGGCTATAATATTGAATGGTCCCAGGAGCTGAAGCTGCCCCAGTCCCTGGACGAATATGTGAAGGGCTCCATGCTCGTCGAGATCCTCCAGGCCAGCGGTAAACTTCCCCTGCGACCCGGCTATGGCGATGTCATCTACGATATGAGCGTCGGCTATGATCTGCAGGGGATCGAGACCGATGAGGTCCAGGCCTTCATCAAGGGTATGCTCGACGCCAGCCATGTTGTAGAGCAGCTACGGGCCCAGATCCCCGACGAGTTCAAGGAATACCGCGACCTCGACTTCAACACGCGCCTATCGGACACCCTGACTCTGAGTACATTCCATGGCTGTCCGCCCGATGAGATCGAGAGCATCATCGACTTTCTACTGCGGGAGAACGGGCTTCATTGCATCGTAAAGCTCAACCCCATGCTCCTGGGTAGCGCCGACACCCGCGCCATATTGAACCGGGCGCTCGGCTACCGCGACATTCGCGTACCAGAGTCGGCCTTCGAACGGGACACCACCTGGGATCAGGCCTGTGGGTTTGTGGAACGCCTCGGGAATACAGCCGATGAATTGGGGCTGGGTTTCGGGGTGAAATTCACCAACACCTTGATCGTCGAAAACAAACGGCACTTCTTCCCTGATTCCGAGAAGGAGATGTATCTGTCGGGGCCGCCCCTCCATGTCCTGGCGATGGAGCTTGTACGTCGATTCCGGGCTCATTTCGGAGACCGCTACCCGATCTCTTTTTCGGCTGGCATCGATCGAAACAACTTCCCAGACTCGGTAGCCATTGGACTCGTTCCCGTGACGGTCTGCAGCGATCTTCTAAAACCCGGCGGATACGCCCGCACCCATGGCTATTTCAAAGATCTGATGCGCCGAATGGACGCGGTCGGAGCGCGCACCATCGATGAATTTGTGCTCAAGGCCTACGGCAACGCCGAGGCCGCATTGGAAGATCTCGAACTCGAGGCCGACGAACAAGAGCGGCTGGTGGGGCTCCTCTCCAGCAGCACCGATCTTCCAGGGGATGTCGGAGCCGAGCAATTGGAAGCCTGGGTCGGAGCCTGTCGGGTACGCAATACCGAGAGTTATGTCTCTACTCTCGTAGACAACCCGCGCTACAGCAAACGTAAGAACAGTAAACTGCCACGTAAGATCGACAGTGAGCTGGAGCTCTTCGACTGCATCACCTGCGATAAATGTATTCCGGTCTGCCCCAACGACGCCAACTTCACCTTTGTGATCCCGCCCACCGAGATCCCTATTCTTCGATTACGACGCGTAGGAAAGGCCTGGAAGGCGGAAGAAAACGGCACGCTTCGTATCGAGGAGAAGCATCAGATCGCCAACTTTGCGGACTTCTGCAACGACTGCGGAAACTGCGATGTGTTCTGTCCGGAGCATGGGGGACCCTATATTCTCAAACCCCGTTTCTTTGGCAGCCTGAAGGAGTTCAAGCACCATCGAAAGCTCGACGGCTTCTTCGTTGACCCGACCCCACAAAAACAACGCATCTACGGCCGCTTTGAGGAGCACCAATATACGGTTGAAGTCAACGACGGACAGGTCACCTACTCGGGGATGGGGTTCCGGGTGCGATTCTCCGAAGACGACCCGACAGGAACCATCGAGGGGAACGCCTCCACAACCGTCGATCTGACCTACTATCACATCATGGCACTGGTCCGAACGGCCGTTCTAGATCCCAGCCGAGTGAACTACATCAACAGTCTGTAGCACTCAGGGCAGAGAGATAAAGCTATACCCCACCGTGAGCATCACGGCGTTGGCGTTGCCATCGGCGAACTCCGACGCGTCGGGTACATAATAACCCAGGGTGGCGTCCAGCTTACCGATGCCGGCCCCGATATGGGGATAGATGCCAATATTGGTATCCGTACTTCCATTCTTGATGGTGATGGGGCCACCCTCTACACCCGCGTATAGATCCAATAACGGAAGGGGCAGCTGATAGCGCAGGCCGATCATAACCGGTATTTCATCGGGACTGCTGCCGGCCTCTTCGAGATGGCGGATATAGCCCGCCCGTCCGGTCAGAACGACAAATCCAAGATCCATCTTGGCCCGCAGACCAACCCCAAGACCGGTACCAAGGCCCTCTCCTGGCTGTAGCACAATGGCCTCGGCGCCAAGTTCCACACCAAGCCCAAAGGATGTTCCGGGTAGTCCAACAATAATCAGAAAACAAAGTGCAGCCAGACTCTTACGCATACAAAAACTCCATGATTGAAAGAATGGGAGGGTACCGTCGGTATCGCCGGGTGGCAATTCCTTACTACCGACGTAGCAAAACACCGTTTATTCAGCCCCATAAGGTCCAGCTCCGACGCCCTCGATCTTATTTGTCCGTAGGCTCTTCGCGCTGGATCGTTTTTACCACCGCCCGAATCGCATCCTTCTGCGCGCTCTCCAATCGGTTCCAGATCCGGCTCTCCGGCAGATGCGCGATCAAGGACAGACCCAGCGCTTTTTCACGCGCATTTCGCGGGGTAATCAGTCGTTTCAAGTCGTCTTCTGTCTGGTGGCGGGTGGCCATCTTGTCCATAGCCGTAAGAAAGCTGTCATCCAGCTCCGAGTCGTATCGTTCCGGTAGAATCTTGCGGCTATGAAGAAATGGTAGCGCCACGGTGCCGGCCAGATTTGTCTCGGCCCATTGGATACGCTCCTTGTCGAAGTATCTCTCCGCCATCGTGTGGGCCTGGCGTGTATCACTGTCTCCCGGAAGATCCTCCGTCCACACGGCAACAATCGTGGCGAATATTTCGGGATCGCCTCGGCGCCAGCCAAGCTCCAACGTTTTCTTGTAGAGCCATAATACGCTGGACGGAATCATCCACTTTCGGGTCTCACGCCCGGCAATATAATGAACCTCGGCGTTCTTCGGATATCGGGCAAGAAGTTCCTTGCGCAGCTTTGACCAGAATGTGCGGCTGGCGCTGGTATTGCGATAGATCGCGTTCACGGTCACTTCCGCGTCCAGCGCAGGTAGGCGAGCATCCAGGCCCTGAATATTCGGCTCTTTGGCGAGGATCTCCTTAAGCCACTTCAAGGCGTCGGCCTTCTCCCCGGTTGCGATCAGGCGGTCCAGCTCCTTATTTCCAGCTTCCACTCCCAGCGCCGTAAAGCCCTTATTGCCCGGATCTTTGATCAGATGCTGGCGCACCGCTTCTAGAGCGGAACGGTAGTTCCCCTCCTTCACAAGAGCTTTCGTCGCCTCCAGAGGATCCGGTATCGGCTTCTTTTCGGGTGCC
Source organism: Myxococcales bacterium (assembly GCA_963578775.1). Taxonomy (GTDB): domain Bacteria; phylum Myxococcota_A; class UBA9042; order UBA3505; family UBA3505; genus UBA3505. The sequence continues at coordinate 3,621 of CAUZEG010000055.1, read as the reverse complement.
GGATCACGCTGGAATACAAAAAACAATCCAACAATGATCGCGATCGCGAGTACCTGCAATCGACGGTCACGGGGAAACCAGCGCCCAAACCAACCTTTCTGAGGTCCCCTCGGTACCGCAGGAATGACATTCGCCTTCGGATTGGTCGACTGCTCCTGAATAGGGATCCGGGGAACGGTTCCGGTCTCTCTCAACTGGGAAAAGAGAGCCAACGCCTCCTCCATGGAAGAAACCCTCAGTTTGGGATCCTTATGGAGAAGTCGGCCCAGCAAGACCTGCACTCCTTCGTGTTTTGCCCCTGCTATCTCCTCATTAATCTCTGGAACGGGCTGGTTGCAATGGGCCAGAAGCACCTGCCCCGGGGTTGCCCCGTCGTAGGGTACATCGCCCGTAAGCAGCTCGTAGAAGATAACCCCGAGCGCATAGACATCAGAGACCGGTGATGGCTCCTTACCCACGATCAGCTCGGGCGCCACATAGTACGGAGTACCCGCCAACATACCCGTATCCGTAAGGCGTGTGACATCGGAACTATCCACATGCCGTGCGATTCCAAAGTCGAGGACCTTCACAAAGTCCGAGGTGCCCTCCGTCTGTAGAACGAAGATATTGTCGGGCTTGAGATCGCGGTGCACGATGCCCTTATCATGGGCTTCCATCAAGGACCGACAAACCTGCATCAGAATATGGCTGGCCCGTTCCAGAGGAAGTCGCCCACCACTGTGTAAAAGGCCCGACAAAGGCTTGCCTTCGAGCAATTCCATGGCGAGATAGATCAAGCCGTCATCCGTTTCCCCAAAATCGATAACTGTAATCGTATGCGGGCTCTTGAGCTGGCTCGACATATAGGCTTCACGAAGAAAGCGTTTCTTGAAGATGGGGTTTTCCAGATGGCGATTGGAGACCACCTTTACAGCTACCTCACGTGAAGTGCTCCGCTGGAAAGCCACATAGACCGATCCCATTCCCCCCTCTCCAAGAAGACGGCGGATCTCAAATCGCTCGTTCAGGATCTTCCCCAGCAACTGGTCTGGGTTAGCAGACAGCTCTGTATCGGAGACTTCCTGTATTCGATGGAGAGCTACGCCATGAACCGGACAAACCTCCGCCTCGTTCTCATAATTGCGATCGCACGCCGGACAATACCAGACGATCATTGGCTACAGGACTCCAGAAAAGACAACATTCCACCGAGTATGGCATACGTGTCCGGAACCCTTCAAACACGCGACTTTACGGCGTCGCCGGATGCGTTCGGAACAGAACAGTATTGCGATGGGGGGCGTTCATAGATAAGGTCTGCCGTCATGACTGTTCGAAGACGAAGACCGGACGAAAAGAAGTCCGACGACACCACGCCACCGAAATCCGCCGACACGGTGACGGAAGCGCAACCTCTGCCCCAACCCGAGGTCAGCGCCCAGGTGCGCGAGCCGGTTGTCGAAGCGCCGATTGTGGCGCCACCCGTGGTTGCGCCCGAGCCCGAGCCCGAGCCCGAGCCGGTTGATATACAGGCCGATGCACCGGACGAAGATTTCGGTGCCCTCTTCGAAGAGAGCGAACAGAACCAGGATCAGCCCCGGGGCGATCTGGAACCCGGTGATCCTGTGGTTGGAAGGGTTGTCGCCATGACCGAGGACTCGGTATTTATCGACCTCGGTGGTAAATCCGAAGGGGTGATCAGTCGCCGTGAATTCGAAGATGCGGACGGCGCTCTCACCATCTCACCAGGCTCAGAAATTAAAGCCTTCGTCATGAGCCTTCGAAACGGTATTGAGCTTTCGACAGTGCTGGGAAGTGGGACTCACGGCGGCGAACAGCTACGCGACGCCTTTGCTTCGAAGATCCCCGTAGAAGGAAAAGTGGTTGCCGTGAACAAAGGTGGCCTGGAGATCAAGATCGGCAATCAGAAGGCATTCTGCCCTCGCTCCCAGGTCGACATCGGCTTCGTGGCCGAGCTGGAGGGTTATGTCGGTCAGGTCCTTCGTTTTCGGATCACCCAGATGGAAGGAACGCGAAATCTGGTCGTCTCTCGGCGCGTACTGCTAGAGGAAGCCTCGGCGGAGCTGGCCGATGAGACGCGCGAAAAGTTGGTAGAAGGTGCCGTCCTCGAGGGCCGCGTTCGTAATATCCAGGAATTTGGGGTCTTCGTCGATCTGGGTGGCATTGAAGGGCTGGTCCACAGCTCCGAGATCAGTTGGGAGGCTGTGGCCGATCCCTCCTCACTCGTACAGGTCGGTGAAACGGTCAAGGTCCAGGTCGTTCGCGTCGACGAAGCGGCGAACCGGATCTCTCTCAGTATGAAACGGGCACAAAAAGATCCCTGGGCATCCATGAGTGCCGGATCGATGGAAGGTACCGTCCGCAAGGGCACCGTCCGTCGTCTCGAGTCCTATGGTGCCTTCGTAGAGATCGAGCCCGGCATTGAGGGACTATTGCATGTCTCGGAAATGACAAGCCGCCGCATCAAACATGCGCGCGAGGTCCTCTCCATCGGCGAACAGATCAGCGTCAATGTCCTCGAGATCGATCCCAAAACCGAACGAATCCGCCTGGGTATGACCGAAACGGGCGATACCTCATGGGCTGCAGTGGACAGCAATATCAGAGAGGGTGCTCTGCTGGAGGGGACCGTTGAGCGGATCGAGCGATACGGTGTATTTGTAAAGCTCTCCGAAGGTGTCACGGGGCTCGTACCGGGCCATGGCACCGGCAAAGAACGAGGCGCGGATTTCAATAAATTCTACGACATCGGGCAGGAGGTCCGGGTGGTGGTCCAATCGATCGACACCGCCCAACGCCGAATCAGCTTGAGCATGACCGCCGTAGCGGAGTTCGACGAACGGGAGAACCTCAAAGAATACCAACAGCAATCCTCGACGGCCGAAGAGACCGATAAACCGATGGGTATTCTCGGGCAGCTGCTGAGCGCGAAACTCGACGACCTTAAGAAAGGCGACTCCTGAGCATTTCTTTGTCCCAACCTGGGTCGCCAACCTCTGGGAGAATGTCGTTCTCGCCAGATCGCGCCCAAAACCGTAGAATAACCGCGACACAAACCAGACGGAGGTTCGCATGCGAACGACAACGGCTTTGGTGGCATCTTTCTTTCTTCTTTTGTCCTCGATAGTCTACGCGGCGGTTCCATCACGGCTGGATTACCAGGGCTATCTGACCGATGCAGTCGGCACGCCGATTGACTGCCAGGGTTGCGCAACTCCGTACACCTTTCAGTTTTCCATTTATGACCAACAGGTAGAGGGCAATCTACTCTGGTCCGAAGTCCACGCTGGCACCCATATTATGCAGGGCGTATTCCATGTAGAGTTGGGCGTACAGGAAACCATCGATCCTGAAGTCCTTGAGGGCAACAGTTGGTTGGAGATAACCATCAACGCACAGGATCCGCTGGTACCTCGACAGCGAATCGTATCCGTTCCCTATGCCATGCGGGCGAATGTAGCGGAACACGCCATCGAGTCGGAGAACGCCGTCAGTCTGGGGGGACAGAGTGCCGAGAGCTATGTCACCGTCACAGATACAGATGTCTTCATCACCGAAACCGAGCTGGGGGACATTCTTGAGACCCTGGGCTTTGTACCCGGCGACAATGACAGCCTC
>CAUZEG010000054.1:0-19094 GCA_963578775.1 Myxococcales bacterium | reverse complement strand
TCTGTACATCATCGCCCTGCTGCACCAATTCCGCGACCTGATCGAGAGTTACATACCGACTGTCCTGGGTATCGTAGAGCTTTCGATTCGCGTATCGCTTGATGATTCGTGCAGTTGCCACGTTCTACCCTCATTTATCTCACCAATCCTGCACCTGGGCACACCTACGTGTCAATGCGGCGCACTATCCTGAAAATCGAACCATCCGCTCGTCTCGAACGAAATGTCTTTTTTTTGCCTCTGTGGGTTGATTTTCACGCGAGCGTTACTATTTTGTTCTCCGTTACAGCAGGCCGAAAAACGTAACCTGTTGATATATTTTGAATTTCAAGGATAAGGAGCTTGGTTATGGCCAAGATCATCGGCATTGATTTGGGAACCACGAATTCTGTCGTCGCCGTCATGGAAGGCAAAGACGCCAAGGTAATTACGAACGAAGAAGGCGATCGAGTCACAGCATCCGTCATTGGATTCGACGACAAGGAACAGATCCTTGTGGGGCAGGTCGCTAAGCGACAGGCTGTTGTAAACCCTGAGAACACCGTCTTTTCGGTCAAGCGATTGATGGGACATCGTTTTGAAGAAACGGCCGCACAGGACGAACACATCCCCTATCACGTAGTCAAAGCCGACAATGGCGACGCCCATATCGAAGCCCGTGGAAAACGTTATAGTCCGCCAGAGATCAGCGCTTTCGTACTGCGAAAGCTCAAGAAGGCGGCCGAAGATTATCTGGGACAGGAGGTGAAGGAAGCTGTCATCACCGTGCCGGCCTATTTCAACGACAGTCAACGCCAGGCCACCAAGGACGCAGGTCGAATCGCTGGACTTGAGGTGCGCCGTATTATCAATGAACCAACAGCCGCGGCCCTCGCCTACGGTCTGGATAAAAAAAATAACGAGCTCATTGCCGTCTATGACTTCGGCGGTGGAACCTTTGACATCAGTATCCTGGAAGTTGGCGATAACGTTGTAGAGGTTCTCTCCACCTCCGGTGATACCCAACTTGGCGGCGACGATGTGGATAAAGAGCTTATCAACTACATCGCTGGGGAATTCCGCAAGGAGCATGGCATCAACCTGATCGAGGATCGTATGGCCTTACAGCGGCTAAAAGAGGCGGCTGAACGTGCAAAGGTCGAGCTGTCCAATAAGATGGAGACGGAGGTGAACATTCCGTTCATTGCGGCAGACAATAATGGTACCAAGCACGTATTGATGACCATTACCCGCGCCAAGCTGGAAGCCCTCATCGAAAACCTCGTCGAACGGACCCTGGTCGCAACCAAGAAAGCCCTGGCCGACGCCAAGAAATCTCCGTCGGACATCCATGAGGTTGTCCTTGTTGGTGGGTCCACTCGAATTCCACTGGTGCAGAAGAAGGTGCAGGAGTACTTTGGTCGCGAACCACATCGTGGTGTGAACCCGGATGAGGTCGTTGCTATTGGTGCCGCCATTCAGGGCGGTGTTCTGGCCGGTGACGTTAAGGATGTCGTTCTACTGGACGTGACCCCTCTCTCTCTGGGGATCGAGACGCTGGGTGGAGTTATGACCGCCCTGGTCCCACGCAACACGACTATTCCGGTCACAAAGAAAGAGATCTTTTCCACGGCCGAAGACCATCAACCAAGCGTGACCGTACATGTCATGCAAGGTGAACGGCCGATGGCGCGCGACAACCGAACGCTCGCCAAATTCAATCTGGATGAACTGCCGTTGGCACCACGAGGGGTGCCGCAAATCGAGGTCGCCTTTGACATCGATGCAGACGGAATCCTCGTCGTCCACGCCAAGGATAAGGCAACCGGTAAAGAGCAAAAAGTTCGGGTCGAGGCATCGAGTGGTCTCTCAGAGACGGATATCGAGCAGGCGGTCCAGGATGCAGACGCCCATGCGGACGAAGACGCCCGTCGCAAAGAGCAGGTAGAAGTAAAGAATACGCTCGACGCGTTCATCTACCAGACCGAGAAGTCCTTCAAGGAACACGGGGATAAGGTGCCTGTAGAAGATCGGGCGAAACTGGATACAGCACTGGCAGATGCCAAAAAGGCAGTGGAAACCGACGACATCGACAAGATGAAAGCCGCGCAAGAGGAACTTCAAACTGTCGCGTATCGACTCGCTGAAGTTCTGTATAGTCCGGATGCCAACGCACAGGGCGAAGCCCCGACGGCCGAGGCAGGTGCACCACCACCATCTGAGGACGACGATTCGGTAATCGATGTCGAAGAGGTCAACCCGGAAGCCTGAAGCCTACGGGAGTGACGCCACCCATTCCTCGGATCGAAGCCATTCGAGCGATTCCTGAATATGGGGGGCGAGATGTGTATCCTCCGTTAAGAACGGTACCCGTTTTCTAAACCCGTCGTGTATCTGCTGTAGGCGAGGTCCGGGTTTCAAAGGCAAACGTAGGTCGATCCCCTGGGCGGCACAGAGCGATTCAATGGCCAGGACCTTTTCCGCATAGTCCACGACGGTCAATGCCTTCAGAGCGGCCGTCATCCCCATGGAAACATGGTCCTCTCGATTTGCACTACTCGGAATGCTATCCACGCTGGCGGGATGAGAAAGAACTTTTCCCTCGGTAACCAGACTGGCCGCAGAAACCTGTGCGATCATAAGGCCACTATTGAGGCCTGTGTTCGTGATCAGAAATGCGGGTAGTCCTGACGAAAGATTCGGGTTTACGAGCTGTTCAATCCGACGCTCAGATATGCTCATCAATGCAGTCATGACCTGGGCCAGGTAGTCGAGGGCAAAGGCTACCGGTGCGCCGTGGAAGTTCCCCCCGGAGAGAAACTGACCCGTTTCTGGAAAAACCAGCGGGTTGTCGGTTACGCTGTTCGACTCTGTTTCCAGGACCTGACCGATATGATCCAGGGCACCCCAGACGGCCCCGTGGACCTGGGGCATACAACGTAGGGAGTAGGGGTCCTGGACCTTTTCACAATCCGTATGGCTCTGATTGATTTCACTGTCGGCCAGGAGCTCGCGAAGAATCGCGCTACATCGTTCCTGCCCAGGATGCGGACGCAACTGGTTGATCCGCGCGTCAAAGGCAACCACTGTTCCTAGTAGAGCATCCAAGGACCAGGCACCAACCACATTCGCGAATCGAACGGCTCGTTGTGCCCCGTGGAACGCCAGGAGCCCTACTGCCGTCATCGCCTGGGTACCATTGATCAGCGAGAGACCTTCCTTTGCCTCAAGAGTCAACGGAGTCAGTCCAACCTGCGCCAGGGCCTCTTCGGCCGACATTCGCTTCCCTTGATAATCAACGTCTGCTTCGCCGATCAATGTCAACGCTAGATGTGCCAGTGGGGCAAGATCTCCGGAGGCCCCTACCGAGCCTCGCGACGGAATCACCGGATGAATGCCATATTCCAGAAGGTCCAACAGACGCTGAACGACCTCTACACGTGTTCCCGAATGACCTAATGCGAGAACATTCGCTCGAAGCAGTAACATCATACGTACCACCACCTCACTCAGAGGCTCGCCGGTTCCACAGGCATGGCTACGGATGAGATTACGCTGAAGCTTTTCGAGATCACTCTTATCGATATGGTGCTCGGCCAGAGCACCAAAGCCCGTGTTCACACCGTAGACGGCCTTATCCTGGCTCCCATCGGTATACTTCTTTACAAGGGCATGGGCCGCTTCAATTCGTGTACAGGTCTCTTTATTGAGTACGGCCTTGGCCGTGCCATTTCCAACGGCCAGAATATCGGCCATCGATAGGTTCATTCCAACCTGGACGGTTTTCATGATGTTTGGCTCCTGTCATGTTCAAACAGAACGTTGGTTACCTCGAAGAGTCCACATACCTACCATTTTGGACCGATTCAAGGACGGAATTTCATGAAGGGCCTGAAACTTCATACTTGAATCCATGCGCAGAACCGCGTATAGCGGCTTATCGACTATGACTCCCAGGGGGATGTAATGCGCCAATCACGATCGATTTCTTGGATAATTCTTGTCTTGTTTGTAGGTACCTATGCCTGCGGAAACGGTGATGACACCACCTCGGATACGGGTGAAACGGATACAGTACAGACCGATACCCCTGGTGAAGACACCCCCACGGGTGAAGACACCCCCACGGGTGAAGATACCCCCACGGGTGAAGATACTCCCACGGGTGAAGATACTCCCACGGGTGAAGATACTCCCACCGGTGAAGATACTCCCACAGGTGAAGATACTCCCACGGGTGAAGATACTCCCATAGGTGAAGATACTCCCACGGGCGAAGACACTCCGACAGGTGAAGACATCCCCACGGGCGAAGATACTCCCACGGGTGACGACATCCCCACGGGTGACGATACAACGCAGGCCGATTGTACAACGATTAGCGAACTAATTGCGTTAGCACTGCCCCCAGATAGTGATAACCCCACTATCGATATCGACGACAACCTCTGTGGTGTCACGGTAACCTACGTCTACAACGACGGATTCTTCGTACAAGATGGCCCCGATGGCGATGCCACCGAGATATACATGGGTGTAAACAACGCATGGCCCTTTGCGACGCCAACCCCCGGCGACATTGTCGATGTACACGCCACCCAATGGGGTGCTTACAAAGGCCATCTTGAGGTCAAGGGTGCTGATACATTGACCGTTATAGGCTCAACCGACCTCGATGCCTATGTCGTCGATTTGTCGGCTGGAGTTACCCCCACGGACGCGCACGAGAGTCATCTCGTCTCAATCATCGGAGCTGTCCTCGACTTCGACATCACCGGCAACGTTAAGACCATCTCCTATGGCGGTGCTGCAAATGTACAGCTGTACGCCAAGTACTTCCCAGAAGATGTCTGTGTAGGAGCGACCTTCGATATTACGCGTGCGACCGTCGTTCGGTACGAGGACATTCTGCAGCTTAAGAATAGCTGTACCGCGACAAACTGCTTCTGGTACACGGATGACGACATTGGCAGTGTAGATCTGGGAACCTGCCCAGCTCCGATTGTCTATGATGCTGCCAACTGGGACTTTGAAGATTGGACCGACTCCGATCCTCCCGCCGGATTCATCAAAGACGACTCCGATTTCACGGCTCTGCAAGATACAGAGGTTTTCCATGGTGACGCCGGTTCGTCCTGTGAGCTCAACTGGACCTCGACCCAGAACCAGGATTTCCGTGCCGGCTACTTAGTGCCCGCAACACCCACTACCGATTATACGGTCTCCATCTGGGTGATGGACAACGAGCCCAACGGCCGTGTGCGGCTTGCGCTCGACTTCTACAGCGCGGATGAGACCAAGCTTGGGAATAGCTCCTATTCCACAACCTATTCGGAAGACTCCGCAGACTGGGTCCAATATAGCCATAGCGCAACGGCGCCGGAAGGCACCACCTACGTGCGCGGGTTCATTCGTATGTACGATGTGTCTAGCTTCGGCGACGCCGACTCCGCAACCGTCAATATTGACGATTGGGCTACGGGCGAAACCCCGGCCGATCCTTGCGATCCCAGCCCTTGCGCCAACGGCATATGCGTAGCCGACGGTGAAACGGCAACCTGTGACTGCACGGATACGGGCTACGAAGGCGACTCCTGTGAGACGGACATCGACGAATGTGCAGCCGGTACCGACACCTGCACCGCAGCAGAAAACTGTGAAAACACCGACGGTGGCTTCACATGTTCGTCCAACACAACAATCGGATATGCGGCTGATGCACAGCCCATCTTCCAATCCTACTGTTCTGGATGTCATGCTGGCGCAGGCTTTGGCCAACACAATATTGCCAGTGACTACGCGGACGTGTCGAAGATGGCGAATCATGCGTCCTGTGCGGGTCTAACCGTCGGGATGTGCACCGTGATTCGTATCACCAATGGTGAGATGCCGCAGGGCGGCGGGACTGTCACTCCGGAACATCTCGCAGTCCTTCAGGCCTGGGTCGATGGTGGGTTGCTTCCCTAGGAAGCCAGCTACCAGGTTTACGGTAGAAACCATGCCCTAAACCCGATTATGCAAGATCCAGGGGCGGGATATCCCGCCCCTGGATCGTTTTGGCTAACCCTTGACTCCGGCCGCGCGGCTCGGTTCAATCAAGTCTGTAACAGGCGAAAGAGGATCATTCATGCAGACAGGAATCATCAACTGGGGGTTACCAGTACTTCTGATGTCGTGTCTGCTCGCCTGTGGGCCTGAACCCGAACAGCAACAACCGGACCTGTCGTTTCAGCAACCAGATACATCCCATACGGTCGATCCGGGACTGCCGCAAGAAGATGTGCCGAACAATTCGAACTGTTCCACCATTGATGCCCTGCTCGCAAAGCAGTTGCCCAGCGGTGATAACCCCAAGCTCCCCGTATACGAGCAGTTATGCGATGTTGCGGTGACGCAGGTCTACCACTCGGGTTTCTTTATCCAGGAAAGCCCAGACGGGCGGGCCACCGAGGTCTATGTCGGCTATCCCACAGCGACCGGGGAAGGCGGCTGGTTGAACACTGGTTATCCCCAACCGCAACGCGGCCAGATTCTCGATATGGTCGTTACCGAATGGGCGGCTTATAAAGGGCATGAAGAGATCACAAAAATCGAGCCGCCCGTGCTCAAGGGAACCGCGGATGTTTCTACCTATACCCTCGATCTGTCGGCCGGCATCGTTCCCTCCGAAGAGTTCGAAAGTCGGCTCGTCTCTGTGAGCAACGCGACCGTCAGCGAGACGGATGTCAAAGGAGGCGTTCGGATGGACTACGGCACCGCCCAGGGCGTCCTGCTCTTCGTCGAAGAAATGTCGACCGTCTGCGTCGGGGCCACCGTGCAGGTCAATGAAGCCATCATTATCGAACATGACGGCGAGCATGAGCTGAAGGTCTTTTCCGGACAAGAATCGAATGTGGCAATCGATATCAGTACCTGTGTTGAACCGGAAGAATACGACGATTCCAACTGGGATTTTGAAGATTGGACTACCTCCAATCCTCCCCCAGGCTTCATAAATCAGACCGACGACTTCAACGCCACGCAGTCCACGTCCTTTGCCCATGGAGATGTCGGATCGTCCTGCCTTCTGACCTGGACGTCCAAACAAAACCAGGACTTTCTTGCCGGCCATTATAAACCGGCCGGAGAAGGTGGAGATTATACAATATCCATGTGGGTCCACGACGAAGATCCGAACGGTCGTGTTCGAATGGCAATCGTCTTCTACGATCCGGCCAAACAAAAGATCGAAACGAAATATGCTTCGAAGTACAGTAAGGATGAGCCCGGCTGGCAATATCTAACCTATACACGCACGGCGCCCGAAGGAACCGCCTACGCCCGAATATTTATCCGCATGTACGATGCGTCCGATTTTACAAATGTTGGATACGCGACGGTCCACATCGACGATATCAGTCTTGAATACACTCCGGGTGCACCCTAGTTGTCCGTCTATTGTATTTATTTCACACGTCGGGTATCGGTCCTGAACCAGAAAAGACTTACATTCCGTTATGACAAGGGGTTAACCTTGACTACGGGACCAGATCCAATTACCGTTTTTGCAGTGCTTGCCGTCGATTTTCCGTCCTGAATAGGTGGTCATTACCGTGTTTCGTATCGCGTTCATAACTCCGTCTCTATTTACATTGGCACCAACATGGAGTCGGGATCCGCAAATTGTAAAGCTTGCGGCACCCACTTTAAGTGGTTTTCTGCAGACCTACGGCTACGAGAATATTCGACAGTACGATTTTGAGGTGCAGGTCTTCGATCTTGAACGAGAACAGCCAGATGCACTCGATTTAACGGCCTTCTTCGATGATGACGCCGTAGACCGCTTTCTCAAAGATGATGACCCCGTAGTACGAGCACAAACAGAACGTATCTGCGATGCGCTGGAGATCGACGAAGCCGATCTCTTTGCGTTCTCCTGTGCATCGGCCCTGGAGATCTACGCCGACATGCACGCGGCGGGAAACATCAATATGGCGATGTCGAAGATCTTGAAGGAGAGGTTTCCCGACTGTAAGACCGTCGTCGGGGGTCTTCAGATTTCTCCGGAATCCCGCCACCAGACCGAATATCAAGCCATGCTTACCCGATGTCATTCGCTTGATTATTGCGTCAGCGGTAAGGGTGAATTCGGCCTCTTATTTGTGGTCGAAGATGCGGAGGGCAAGACATCGTTAACCGAGAATAAGGCCGAATATTCGGAGCACGGCAGCGGTGTGATTGTACATCCTACCTATGAGCGTCCCCTGCATGTGCCCCGGGGAATCGCAAGGCAGGAAGGGGTCGAGGCGAAGATTCGGCAGGTGGAAACTCCAGAAGAGGTTCCGCTCGGCGATCATGAACGACAGACCATCTTCAATCCTTCGCTATATGTAACGCCGTACTACGATCATAAGAATATAGAGAAACGAAAAATCCGCGGATTCGAGATCTTGAAAAGGTACAACTTCGATCCCTCGTGGATAGAGAAGATGGCGCATTTCCATGACGATAAAGTGGTGATTCTACCCAGTATCTTCATGGAGGGGTGTAACTCGCAATGCGCCTTTTGCGGTTATTCCATGACCAAGATGGCCAAAAGGGAAATCTCCGACGTGATTCGGGGTCTTGCATGGCTTAGAGAGAAGCACGATGCCCGTTATTTCCATTTTCTGAATACAAATATCAACGGCTACTACAAATACGCAGAGACCTTCTGCGACGAGCTGATCGCGGCTGATCTGGATATCCTATGGTCTGATTGCGCCAATCTCTGGGCCCTGGACGAAAAGCTCCTCGTGAAGATGCGTAAGAGTGGTGCCATTCGTTTCACATTCGGCGTCGAGTGCCCCTCGGACAAGATGCTCAAATACATTCACAAGGGCATAACGGCCGAGAAATGTCTTGAACGGCTCAAGATGTCGCATGATCTGGGGATATGGAATCACATCCTGCTCATCACCGGTCTGCCCCATGAAACCCCAGAAGATACCAAGTACTTTGTCGATTTCCTGGAGAAGTGCGCAGACCATGTGCACGGGTATTCGATCTCGTCTTTCTACCTGATCTCCACATCTCTGATGGGGGCTTTTCCCAATCGCTATGGGATTGAGACCATTACGGATGCCGGTACGCTCCTCGAAGACGTCTCCTTCCACGAAAAAGATGGGCTGGATTGGCCAACGAAGAAGAAGCAGATCGTTGAATCGACCCGCATCATCACCGAAGCCATTCGACGTATTAAGGTCGATCCGAAATATTGGAGTGGCGCGATTGATCTAGAACTCATCTTCTGGTTGTACGATCGTCTTGGACACGACAATAAAGACGAAATCGTACGTGCGTACGAAGATGCCTTTATTGGCGCACCAGCTCACCCAAAGGCCTACCAATCACGCCTGAAGGAGTTGCTGAACACGTCGGATCATGCAGCAACAAAACTTCTGGAGACAACCAGTTGGCGCGCCAAGACCGAACAGATCGAGCTGCGGGGCGACGCCATGATATTGCCGATGGAGGCTGGTGGTGAACAGCTGGAGCTGGAATTTCGGTGCCACGAATATTCACGCCAGGTTCCGACCCTCGCGGCCGGGATGAACCTTGGCGTACATCTTACCGGTGAACCGAGCTTCTCGGATAAGATCAAAACCCTGGTAGGACCGGATTCTCGTTTCGACGAGGCGTTACAAGGTATTGGTTGGAACATTACGACGCTTGGTTCCAGCAACGCTACAAACGCCTTTGGCTTTACCATTGAACAAGGGGAAGACGAGCTCCTATTACTCGTCCAACTGCTCTCCAAGGGTGAACGCGCCGCTGTGTCCTTGAACAATCTCGGCTTCTCCTACAGCGTTCCCAACGGCAAGAACGATCCAACATCCGATCCCAAGATTCTTCGGTTTGTTATGCGAATGGGTCAGTTCCTACTCGACGAGCTCAACAAGCAACTCGATCCCAATCAGTTGGTTACGCCTTTAACTCGCGAACAGCTACATACAATCGCAAATCTGTTGGTCAGTGACCTGGAAGAACCCTTCCTGGAAGTTCTTCAGCGTGGACCAGCCCACGAATACGCCGAGAAAGGCAAAGATCTGCGCCCCTCAAACTGGGGACCCGGACAGCGACACGGTAATAAGTTCAGTATGGTCTCGAACGCCTGAGCCCGATCAATTCGAGCCGACCGGAACCGGGACAGCAACAGGCTTTGGATCGATCGCCTCACGGTTTCGATTATAGGCGTCATGGGTGTACCGGATGATGGTTGCCGCGATCGGATACTTATCTACAGCCGCCTGAAACATCGCCTCGACCTCTTCATGGCTTTCAAACGCAACCAGGTCTGGTCGACCGTGATACTCCTCGTAGGCCCCATCAAGGCGGGTACAGAGGTTGCGTACCTGGCAACGGGTACAGGCATCTCCATCTTTTCGAAAGCGATGGGCCGCATCACCAGACACTGCTTCCTTTCGAAACACCATCAATGTACTGCGACGGTGGAAGTCGTTGGAAAACGCGGCGTGTGTCCCCAGAAGGCATAGGGGAATATGGGTGACATGGAATCCACCCGGTCGCTTCGCCATATAATCCAGGGCTTCGAGTATCGAGGGGATCACTTCTTCATAGGGGACCACTTGATTGATGATTGCCTCATGCCGAAGATCGCCCTCATAGGCATATTTCAAGCGGATATTCTCAAAGCCGAGTTCATCGAGAAATACGCAGATGTCTCGCAGTTGACGATAATTATCACGCGTAATTACCGTCGTGGCCGACAGATGGAATTTATGGATCTTTCGGAGTTCAACCAGATGTCCACACGCCTCTTTTATGGCCTGAAGAGCACCCTTACGCGCTACAAGCTTGTCATGGACCTCGTCCGTATAACCGTGGATGGAAAAGTCCACGCTGGTCATTCCGGCCTCGATCACCTCCTGGCAATATTTCTGTTTCCGAAACTTCAGGCCATTGGTGTTGATGGATTGACGTTCAAAGCCGGCATCGGTTGCATACTGGACAAATTCCACGAACCGCGGGTGAACGCTGGGCTCCCCTCCCGAGTAACCGACCTCCACTGTTCCCTCGGTGCGCGCCTTATCCAGCGCACCAAAGATCTGCTCATCCGTCATATTGAGTTCCGGTTTGTTTAAGGAATCGTAAACGATGCAGAACTCGCACAAGGCGTTGCAGTAGGTAGTAATATTTAAGAGAAGAGATTGCGACATATATACTTTCCAGGTCAGATCCCTACTCAGTTAACGATATTGGGTCGCCGTTCGTGGGTCAAGGTGGCAACGCAATTCCCTCGGCTGGATCAGGCCGTTTACCGGATTGACCCACCCCCACGGGAAGACTAGAGTCGAACACCTCTTGTATGCAATCAGGGCTGAAAACCGAATATGGGAAAACTCTGGCGGCTCGCAACGATAATCGCCACGCTGTTCTGGTGTCTCGGAATACCGAATGCACTGGCAGATGGGCAACAACAGGTCCTGGACGATCAGTCCTTGAAAGGACTTCTGAAGGACAATACCGGCGCCCACTTTCAGCTTGAAGGCGACCTCGTTCTAAAAGCGGCCCGGGTACAACCTGGCAAAGCCAGTCTGGTCTACGAAACGCCTGGTGGGGAGCCGTTTACGGTGGTGCTGGTTCCAAAGGAGAGCACGGAGCCGCATTTCAGGACTACACAGAACTTCAAGATCTTTTATCCGGACCCTTGTCCCGAAAACGCCCCCTGTGTCGAACTTCTGGAAGGCCTGGCTACCCGGATCGCAGCCAACGATAACGGACAGTGGAAACTTCCTGCTGCGCCTAAGACAACGGGTGAAACATCTGGTTCCCAGCGAGGGCAACTCTCCATTGCTGAATCGTCCCTTTTCTTATTTGGCACAATCCTGCTCATCATCTGCCTTCTCTTTCTCCCCTCACTTTTCGCCATCACATACGGCCAAATTCGAACAATGCCGCATAGACTGCCTATCCTGGCGGTTATCGGCGCGGGGGCAGTCCTACGCTTATTTGTAATGCGCCATATGGTGATCACCGTATACATGGGCTATCTGCTCACGGATAAGGCCGCCTCTCTTCGGGAGACCGCCCGTTACGGCATCGGAACGCAGGCTCTGTGGCACCAGCTCTTCCAATTCACCGCACCAGACCATGCCTCGGTGATCATGCTCAATGCATGTCTGGGTATTATGTCGATGGGCTTGTTGGTGGCCCTTCTGCGGCGAGCGGGATACGGAAGTGTGGGGATCCTGTCGTCCATACTCCTGATGGCCTTTCTACCCGTACTGCTCTGGTCCGATTGTTCCGACAGCCTCACTGTGGTCGTCCTGTTCTGGACCTTCGGTGCCACGGTCTTCGCACAGGAATACCTGCTTAGCCGAAAGATCCATCACCTATTGGGCGCGTTGGTATGGCTGGTCATGGCGGCGCATACACGGCCAGAGCAGGTGTTCTTCGGTCCCTTATTCCTTCTTACGGTGATCATGTTCCAACCGGGAGCGATTCGCGAGAAATTGAAACTGCCCTGGTATGCATGGCTCATCAGCATTCTTGGATTCTTTCTGCTGGTGCTGCCCCAGGTCTTTCTTGCTCTCGAACAAAAAGACCGGCTCATACAACTCGGCTCGTGGCCTCATCGATTCGCAGAGATCATTCCTCTGTTGCCTGATCGCTGGCTACACGAGAACGCTCTCCTCGAATCCAGATACGTGCCGTCGATGCTACTACCACTGGCGTTCCTGGGGCTTATCATAGCGTCCTCCTGGGAGCGGCGCCGCTTTCGTCTGGCCGTATTCATCCTCGGCTGGATCTGGCTCAGTTTCTACTATATCGATCTCTCCGCGGCTTCGGGACCTCGCCTCCATGTTGTTATGGTGATCCCCGCCATTATTGCCATTGGCGGCCTTTGTGAAGAGCTCTGGTCATGGCGTTCCAAACGTTGGCCAACAAAGACGTGGTTGGGACCTGTCCTTGCTGTGGCTTGCATCGGCGCGGTGGGAGTCACAACACCTCCAAGCCTGGAATGGTTTACACAAGATACCAACGAGTGGGAGGAAGACGTCTTTTTCCGCGCAGCCGTCTCCACCATCAACGACCCGTCATTCACTCTATTACGGGTGGGGTTTGCCGATCTGGGTGAAGCGGACTACACCCATCAGCACCATCCCGACTATCTGGTCCGTCCACCGCATCGAAACGGAACAACGCAGTCAATTACATCGTTTATTCAGGAGTCCGATCTCCCCGGAGCGACGGAACATCCTGTTTATTTCTATCTCGGCCTGCGTTGCTATAGCCGAGAGAGGTGGAATAACGAACCGGCTCCGGCCGAATACTTCCGGCCTGCTTGCAGTCGTATCATGGAAGAATTCGAGCGCACCCTCGTCTACCCAGCCGATGGACCGAAGATTGTCCCGAATCATGGGGACCTGGCCCTCAAATATTATCCGGACCGCAAGACGCAACCCACCTTCGAATTCGGTCTATATCGAATCGGAAAACGCCGTAATAAAGACTAGGAGCGCCGCCCCTGCCGTACGTACTGGTAGCCAACTCCACCAAGAGCCAGGAGTACTAGGAGCCCAATCAACATCGGGCCAGATCCAACTCGACGTCCGGAGAGCTTTGGCTTCTTCGTTCCTTCCTGCGGTCCCGATGGTCCTGAGCCCGCCGGCGTGGCGGATTCCACGGGTTTTGTAACTCGAATGGCATCCTTGGCATGGCCGGGCGATCCAGGCGGTTCTCCAAAGACATGCGCCTCCGGATCCGCAAAGACGCGCGGTTTTTCACCCGCCTCCCGCCGTTTCTGCTCATCGATCATAGCAGTCAGGAATCGATCTACCATCACCCGTTTCTGGGGCGGAACATGACCACGGGCGGCCAGTTTCTGGTAACGGGTTAAGTTCTCAATGGCTTTCGTCAGATTACTATTTCGATAAATAACGGCACGGCAATAAAACAAATCCGGGTCATTTGCCGATGCGTGTTCCAGCGCAAACTCGATGGCCTCTTCGGCTTTCTTGGATTGTCCCAAGCGATAATAATTCATAGCGGTATACAAAAGAATTCGAGCGTCGTCGGCCCAGGTCTTCCGAGCACGACTCAAATACGGCAGGCTCTCATCGTACCGACGCGCATAATGCAACATAACCCCAACTTCGAATTGGCGTAGGGCATTGTCCGGGTGGGCATCGGCATCGGCCGTATACTCCACGATCGCCTCCGGTTGACGATGGTACGAGCTCTGGGCCCAGACCACATTTCCACGAATCCGAGCCGTACAATATTTGCCATCTTCCAGGCGGCATATCTGTCGGTACCGTCCGACCGCGTCGCGAGCCCGTCCCAAATGCACATAGAGCTCAGCAAGGCGATCCAGCTGGATATTATCAGGGTTGGGACCATCTACCACACTCTCCAGATAAGAGACCGCCCCATCCTGGTCCCCACGTGCTTTCATATCGTCAACCAGAACGGTCACAAGACCAGGGCAGTCCGGATGCTTCTCACGGTAGCCTTCAACCCAGGACCAGAATTTTTTTTTATCACCGGCCCCCTCACCCAATTTCAGAGTATGGGTAAGCTCGCAGGGCCTCCAGTCGTCATCTGCGACCTCCTCACCGGCCAGAAACTCAGCTAAATCTTTCAGCCCTTTTTCCGTCTGACCTAGAGCAAGAAAAGCCCCTCCCCGAACACGTCGCATCCATTCCGGTAGGGGCCTCCCCTCAATCTTCTCAAAGGCTGCAATTCGACGGATCACCGATTGAAATATTGGTCGAGAGCTTTCACTATCCTTCAAGTCTCGAATCTGCGTACCAATACGGAACAGCAGAATAGGATGGATATTTTCATCTGCGAGAAGCTCATTTAATCGGGGTTCCCAGTCCAGAATTTCTCCGTTCCAGATCCCATTGAAAAATATCTCAACCTCCTTTTCGGCCTTCTGATCCGCCTCAGTTAAGCGAAAAGGGCGGATTCCGCGGCCCTCCATTACCGCGGAAAGGACCTTAGGGGCCTGTTGGCCTGGAAGAATCATAATATCTGGACCGAGCTGACTGCCCTGCTTCCGTGTAACTTTCATCCACTTGAAACGGCTCTCAGAAGCCTTGATCTTCTGCTCAATCACAGCACGAACCTTCGCATTGAGAACGTCCGACCCATCGACCCACGCAAACGGACCGATAGTCGTGAACTTGCCCTTTGCCTGGCTCGGATGATGTAGCGAAAACGATCCCTTGGCGCCTTTTGGACCAGTATATGTGACCTTGATGTGGTCCCGACTAATCTGGGCTGAGGCCATCTTCCAGCTGGATGCAACCTTGCTACCACCGAGATCGAGCATGTTTTGGACAACCGATTGCATATCCGGACCGATGACATATAAGTCGCGGGCTGCGGCTTTCTTCTGGGCTACCGGACTCCCCGTCGCAGCGGGTTTGGCAGCATCCGGATTGGTGCCTGTTTTGGCCACCACCTGATGCCATCGAAATGAACTTCCGCTACGGTCGATTCGTGAAACAAGACCTTGCCGTAGCTTTGCGTCCATCGGGCCGCTTCCACTCGTCACCGCAAACGGCCCCATGGCAATAACCTCACCTGTGGCCTGGCTCGGATGGTGAAGTTCTACCTTCGCGGTAGTACCGGATTTTTGTTTATAGACAACACTGACATGGTCTAATTCAATCTTTGCGGATTGAAACTTCCATGTCTTGCTGGCAGGAGTGCTCGTGAGATCAAGCAGCTGTTGAATCACTGGCTGCATATCGGGACCGATCACATAGGTTTGTACATGACCAGAATCAACAGATTGAACCGGAGCGGCACCCACCATCACTACCAACGCAGCGATGAGTACATTCATTTTCTCCTCCTGAAGGCGTACAAAGTGAAGCGAGTATAGGTCTTTAACAACCCACCTGTCTAACCCAATCCCGTACGAGCCCGATTATTCGGAGCACTGTACTTTCACGGGGTCCTCAGCGGTCGATATCTTTGGTGATCAACCAACCGGTGGCGCGATAGGCCCAACCCGAGAAAAACGTCTTGCTTACCCGAACCTCCTGGCGCTCTCCCGATACATCCTCAAGTTGGCAGACCTGCTCCGTATCCAGTGCCGAGGCCGCTTCCGCCGCAAGTTCGAATGTACATCGAATCGGGTCTCCGCCATGTTGGATCCGAACATGCCGTACGGTGCCCAGAACCTGGCCATCTTGCAGGATTTTAACAAATTCCATGGCTTACCCCGAAGGAGACAGATTGTATCGATACAACCCGATCTCTACCTCCGATGTGTCATAGGGATGCAGATTCCACCACCGGGAAATCGTGCCCTCACGGTCCAGTGATACGGGCAATCGTAGGGATATCTTCCTGGTCAATCCAGGGACATTGGAAAGATCCGGGGCAAGTTCATTTACCAGGCGAACACAAGAAGAGGTTGGTTCCGGCGGGGTTCCCTCCAGAGCCGGATTTGTCCGGCATGCCAACGGAATAAATACAAAGGCCGGTCGGTCCAGAAAACAGCTGGTTCGTTGGATGAAGGACTGGAAATCCGTCAAGCTGACATCCGGACGATGTGCGCGAAATTCCACATCCGGCAACTGAAGATTGAATCGGCCAAACTCACCAGTGGGAACGACGAGGATGGAATTCCTGGGGAGTTCCTTTGAAATGCTTCGCCATAACTTGAGTTGAGCCGTTTCTGGATGGGTTTGGGATATCATCTGTATGGGGCGGCGGTAGGAGACAACTAATACCGCCGTAAGAACAATCGCTGCCACAAGCCCTCTTCGCGCGAATCGCTGCGGAAGTACAACCAAGACCCCCGCCACCAGCGCACAACAGGGCACCAACATCCAGATCTGGTATCGAGCCGTGCTTAACCAACTGTTCGCGGCCGGCATGGTACCCAGAGCAAGCGCCAAAATACCGAAGCCTGCCACTATCAACATCCGCCAGTATCCCCGCAGAAAAACGCCAACCCCCGCCATAGCCAATAGGATGAATATCCAGGACGTCCACTCAGGTACCTGGAGTATAGTCAGATAATATCCATCACCGTATCGAGCACCATGCTGGCCAAATGTCTGTTCCATCATGGTGAGAGCATGTGGCAGGCACAGAACCGCTAGCGCGGCTCCAGCCATAAGGACTGATAACCACCATCGTCTTCCCATGTGTTGTGCATCGGGTCGAGGGGGTATAACGAGCACCCATAAAGCCGTACAGGGTGCCATGACTGGACCGATTAGACGATAGTTACCCAATACGGCCAGAGCACCGATTGCCGCCAAGAGGACGCGAATGCTTCTTGTTCGAGCTGCCAGAATGGTCAGCCACAACGCCACAAGAATAAGCAAGATCCCCGTGCTGGTGACGGTTTCAGCTCTGGCGGCCAGGAGAACCGCCGGTTGAACCACAAACAAAACCGACGCACTGAGGGCGAAAGACACCCGAGGGACCAGGGAAAACAAGGCAAGGAACAGAGCCGGTATTATCAGAATCGAAGCCACCCGAGAGGCCAGAAAGGTCTCCCCTCCGGAAGGCGCCAGTCCCCCCAGAACGCGTGCGAGGATAATCTGCAGGAAACCGTATGGGTCGTAGGCTGAAAATGGCTCATTGGGCCCACTGCTCACTACGCGAACCGTTTCCCAACCGTGATAGTTCTCGTGCAATACCGTGTCTTCAAGTATGAAAATCCAAATCGCGTACACAATTGTCAGAGCCAGTACCATGATCCAGACGCGCCATGGGTGTTCGCATAGGGCGGAGTACAGCTCGGCTCGCGCCACAAACAACGCCAGGATAAAGACCAGGATCACCAGCCAGGCCAACCAGGGGGACCCTGATGTTCGCCCCAGGTCTACCGGATGCACGAGCGTACGACTCACCGCCCCCCATATGGATTGCCATAGGCTCTCCCTGGGTCGCGGTATCATGGAACATTCCTGACCATCCGGCAGCCTGACCTGCGCCTTGAAGATGGTTTCCACCGTTTCCGGATGACAACATAAGCGTCGCTTCAGCCATTTTTGTAGATTCTCACTTTCGGCGGCATCGACCCCAGTTCCGCTCAACCTGCTCGTGATTTCAAACGGACACGGGGGGCGAACATAGCGACCGTCCACCTTCGACCATATCGCACGCCGTATATCCGACCGGAGAATCACGGAGTCCCCCTTACCCAGGAGTAACTCGACCGTGCCTTCACGTGGGGTTATCGCTCGTACTCGCCATTGTCGGAACATCTCTGGCTGGTCCAATGATCCCGGATCCACCAGCTCCACCAGCTCTCGACAGGCCCCAGGAGAAGCGAACGCTTGTGCAGGGATACTCGCCGCCAGTAGACCGACCAACATAAGTAGCCAGACCGACCGCATGGAAGGAGAGGAACCACGAAAAGAGGTAGGAGGCACGAAACCGTTCCCAGAAAAGTTCCCAAGCATCATGATTTGTTTCCCGTCGAGACGCAATGAATCCCAACTTGCGAGAACGAGAAGGAGGCACGTAGACTCCCTCAAACCGGGCGGGAGTTCCTATGAAGGTAATCATTATCGGGGCAGGTCGAGGATCAAGACTTCGTCCTCTCACAGACGATCGCCCCAAGTGCATGCTTCCCGTAGATGGACGACCGATTCTGCAGTGGATTCTGGACGCCTTTGCCCATCACGGTCTAGACGATGTTGTATTCGTCGGAGGCTATCGTATGGAAAGCGTGCAAGACTATGCTCCCGACTTGCGCTTTGTGTACAACGATCAATGGCCGCATAACAATATTCTGGCATCTCTGTTCTATGCGGAAGAATTCATGGGCGAGGGATTCTTCTGCTCCTACGCGGACACCATCATAACACCCGCTTTATTAGCACCGTTTTTCGATGAACCGTCCGACATCACCCTATCCCTCGATACCACCTCCAACGAACGTTACAGCCTTCGACCGCCCCAGGCCCACGCGCCCATCGAAGGTACCTATGTGGACGGGCCACGAGTTACGCAGATTGAACGCGTCATCGGCACCTCCGATGCCTACGGTGAGTTTACGGGCGTAACCCGATTCAGCGCGGCCGGCGCGCAGATGTTTCGAGACAAATACCACAGCGCAAAAGAACGCTATACGGGCCAGGCCTTTCAAT
>CAUZEG010000053.1:0-19132 GCA_963578775.1 Myxococcales bacterium | reverse complement strand
GGGCCATCCCCATCGGTCACACAGGGCAATCCCCCGAAGAAGTTGGGGCAGACCGCGTTCTCTGGCGAGCAACTGTCTTCGATATAATTTACCGTGACCAGATTAATACACGTCGCCCCCCGCTCCGCACAGGCCGACTCACAGGTCTGGCCCTGATTCGCCAGGTACCAGGTATAGCCGTTCAACTCTACGCTCTCGGCCACAACCAGCGAACAATCCGCCTCGCAACCGTCGCCATCGACCAGATTCCCATCGTCGCATTCCTCCACACCCGAGTTGAGGATCCCATCGCCACAGACGTTCACGACGCACGCCGCAGTGCAGGCGTCGGTGTCCGTCGTGTTGTTGTCGTCACATTCCTCCACTCCCTCATAGAGGTAGCCATCACCACAGACATTCGGAAGGCAATGTTCCGTACAGCTATCGTTACTTGCGGTGTTGCCATCGTCGCAGGTCTCGGAACCTTCTATTGCACCATCACCACAGACAACCGATGGATCTTCACAGGCACACATATGGGCAGTGCTACCGCCGGCCGAATAGGTGCAGGTCATTCCTGGGTAGTTCCAGTTCCGGTAGCGGCATCGAACCGGGGTGTCGCCAGTATAATCCACCCTTGGGCCATCCCCATCGGTCACACAGGGCAGTCCCTCGAAGAAATTGGGGCAGACCGCGTGCTCTGGCGAACAGCTGTCTTCAATATAATTTACCGTGACCAGATCAATACACGTCGCCCCCCGCTCCGCACAGGCCGACTCACAGGTCTGGCCCTGATTCGCCAGGTACCAGGTATAGCCGTTCAAAATCACGGTAGGCTCTGTGGGGAGAGTGCAATCACCCTCGCAGCCATCACCATTTTCCAGATTGCCGTCGTCACATTCTTCTCCCAGATCGACGTCTCCATTGCCGCAAAGGCATCCATTATTGCCCGTGATGTTCAGCACGGTTCCAATAAGGCCCGGTCCGAGGGCCGCGACCAGATCATCCACGAAGGTCTGACATAGGGCCGCGTTGTTATTGATGGTCAAATCTCCATTCACCGCCGTCAGAGCCGATAAGCCGATACTGGCCAAAGAGGCGTTGGTGCTGATGGTTATATCCCCCTCCACCAGAGTCAGACTCGACAGGTCCATGCTGGTAAGCGCGGCGTTGCCCGAGACCGTCAGATTATTATCCACCGAGATGAGATCCGACAGACCGCTTATATTGATCAGCGCGGCGTTGTTTTCGATTCTCAGGTCCACCACTGCGGCCATATTCAGCAAGCCGTCCAGATGGGCCAGAGCCGCGTTGTTGACTATCGTCAGATCATGGTCCAACGAAGTCAGCTGTAGCAGGCCATCCACCCGGATCAGGGCGTCGTTGTCTTCGATGAGAACGAACCCACCCACCGACGTCAGATTCGAGAGGACGTCGATATTGGGTAGGGCATCGTTGTTCTTGATCTCCAATCCTCCACCCAACGTCTGCAGGTTCGAGACGCCGATGCTGGTCAATACGGTGTTGTCAGTAACATCCAGCTTCCCCTCTACCTGATTCAGGCTCGACAAACCGTCCATATTGGCCAGGATATCGTTATCGAGGAAGGCCACGCCTCCCCCCACAGAAGTAAGGGCTGAGAGACCATTCACATTGCCCAGGGCATCGTTACGCATGATGTTCAGATTCCCCCCTACCGTTGTCAGACTTGAGAGGCCGTCCACGTTGGTGAGGGATGCGTTCTCCTCGAGCACGAGTTCTCCACTCAAGGAAGTGAGAGCCGACAGTCCGTCCAGGTTGGTGAGAGAGGGATTGGCATGAATGGAAACCCCCAAAGTCCCCTCCACCGTTGCCAGGCTCGACAGACCATCTACATTGGTCAGCCCACCATTATTACCGATGTGTAGATGCACGACCGAAGTCAGGCTCGACAGACCGTCCACATGGGTCAGAAGCGGGTTGTCGCCAAGATATAGCTCCCCCTCCACCGTTGTCAGACTCGACAGGCCGTCCAACTCGATCAGCGCCGTGTTTTCCCGAATTTTCAGGAACCCAACCACCGTGTTCAGGCTCGATAGCGCGGCGAGATCGGTAAGATTCGGACCGGAAACGATATCCAGATCTCCAACGATCACCGTACAACCATCGTAGACGGCCAGGCCCGCCTCGTCCGTAACCATACCGCCAATACATGGGTTCCCTTCGCAGTTGCCCGCCCCATCACAGGCATCGTTAGCGGTGCCAGCGTCGGTGTCGTCACAGTCGGTGCCCACGGCCGCGTAGCTGGGATCACACCCCTCTCCATCCTGGGTATAGCTCACGCAGGTCGAGGCGTCCGGACAGGTGTACGAAGTACCCGCACATTCCCCTTCTCCATTGCATTGATCCAGGTTGGTGGTCAGGTCGCCGTCATTGCAGACTGTTCCCCAGAACGCCGGCAAAATATCACAGCCACTGCCATCCGGCGTGGAGCTCTGTTCGCATTGGTTGGGCGTACAGTTGTAAAACGTGCCTTCGCAGGTCCCAGCCCCATCACATGCATCGTCTTTTGTGTTCACATCGCCATCGTCACAACTATAGCCCCCTTCCTGGTAGGCCACATCGCAATCGGTGCCATTGGGAGTCGAGGTCGACTCGCACAGGCCCGGCTCACAGCTGTAGAATTCCCCCGCGCATACGCCGGCACCATCGCATTCGTCGTAGCTGGTATTGTCCAGGCCATCGTCACAGAAGGACCCATCGAGCTTATACTCCAGATCACAGCCCGTCCCGTTGGGGGTTGAGCTCCAGATACAGTCCCCGGTTGGACACGCATACTCGGTACCCAGGCAGCTTCCATCGGCCGTACAGAGGTCGTCTTTGGTGTTGGCGTTGCCGTCGTCGCAGACCGCTCCTATCTGGGGCACATTATCACAGCCAAACTCGGTACACTCATCGGCAGTGCAGGGATTGTCGTCGTCGCAGGGATCGTCTTCATCGACCCCACCATCACAATCATCGTCGACACCATTACAAGTCTCCAGCTCTGCTTCCGGGGCATCGCAGTCGGCCAGACCATCGCTCGTACAAGCGCGCACACCCGTACAGGTACCAACCTCATTGGCGACCGAACAGTCGGTTACAAGACCCATCTCCACAGCATAGTCCGAACAGCTGCAGGCACCGTCCTGGTGGACACATTGGCTGGATACCCCACCCTGGGAAGTGGGCACATCCTCGCAGATATAGTCCGACGGACAGTCCGTGGAGGTTTCACAGGAGGATCCGCAGAACTTGCCGGCCTCACCATAATCTACACAGACATTCTGTACTTCGTTGGTCGAACAGTCGCCATTGACAATACAAGGCAGACAAAGATGGGAGGCGTTCGAGACACACGCAAAAAGGGAGTCGCTGCTACCCGTATCCACCGTCCGACAGCTCCAGCCCTGGACACATTCGTCCACACAAAGCGTGGAACAGACCGGGCCACCCATATGCAGCAGGCAGATCCCCGAAATACAGTCGCCATTCTCCTGGCAGGGATCCAGAAAACAGCCCGTACCAGCTTCGCAATCGGAGGCATCGGGCGAGACCCCCACGTCAGTTCCCACGTCAGTTCCCACATCAGTTCCCACGTCAGTTCCCACGTCGGTCCCCGCGTCGGTCCCCGCGTCGGCCAACACATCAGCGCCCACGTCCGCAGCCACATCGTGTACCACGTCTGTACCAGTTATATCGGGCTGAGAGCCCTCCGCACAGATCCCCTCTTCGCAGATCAGACCTTCGTTACAGCTTCCATCCGGAAGGCAGGCTTCCCCCAGGCTCCCTGGTTCGGTTGTGGTGCCCCCACTACTGCAAGATACCAAGAAGAATACCAGGCCAATCCATCTCGTCTTCATCGCGTCACCCACCATCCAATCAATCCCGAGATCCTAGCATATGGGGGGGGAATTGGAACCCACACATCTACCGTTCCACCCCAGGAGTCGGCCCCCGACCGCCTGCTTGCTTCGTAAGCAGTCAGTCGACCAAACCAGACCTTCGGTAGACCAGAATACAAACCATGCCGAGCATCATCAGGAATGGAGGCCAGGGTGATGTAGGCGACGAGCCCGCCGTACAACCGCTCGAGGACTTCGATACGGGCTGCCCTCCCGAGTCCGATCCCGTTGCGACCTCTTCGTCGTTTGTATCTACGGTTTCCACTGTATCTACGGTTTCCATTGTATCTATGGTTTCCACAACTTCTTCCGTAGTGACGGTTTCCGTAATATCCGCAGCCGGACTGGTATCTTCCGGCGGCGCCTCGACCGTGATGGAGATCGTCACGTCAACGGAGCTCTCTCCATCGTCGGCCGTCAACGTCAGGGGAAACTCCCCTCGAACGGCCGAGTCCGGGTTGATGCTCAGACTAGCCTCCCCTATCGAGACCCAGTCCAACCCAGCGGTTGGGCTGATCGAAACGACCACATCGTCATTGTCCGCATCTTCAGTACTAAAGGAGACTTCGATGCTCTGGCCTGCGGTGACAAATAGCTCGGTCTCTATGGAAAGCACTGGAGCACGGTTTGTATTGAAGACCTCCAGGTTGAACGTCTGCACCGCTTTTTCACCGTAGCCCGTGCTCTGCGCCGTGAGGGTATATACACCCGCATGATCGTAATCCGCATCGGCCATGAACTCGCCGGTCAGAGGGTCAAAGCCCATCCAATCTTCCAGCGGGCTGACCTCAAGAGGCACTGCGTTGCCCTGATCGTCGGTCGCGCTCAACAGGATCTGGATACTCTCTCCTTCCGAGAGTTCCTGATCGGAGATCGCGTCGACACTATGCACCGGCGCAAAATCATAGAGCGATACATCCGGGTCACCGTACAAATTGAAAACAGTGTAGTTTTGCCAGAGCCACCATTGGCCGAAACCATTGTCTTTCCGAAGCTCGAACAAGGCGGTACCGGCGTTTTCCTGCAGGTCGATAATATGCCGCGCGTATTCCCAGCCCATACTGGCGTTATCCGATCCTCCCTCCAGTGACGGCCACGGAGACCCTGGCCCATGACTCTCTCGAGTCGCCCCGATGGTGGCGATGCCCCCATTGATAAGCAATGTATAACTGAGATTTGTCATGGCCTCCGGAGTTGAGTTGTTGCAGGACGCCTGAAAGGTAAAGACCGGGTAATCATCGTTCAGATAGGTCTCGGCGGCATAGGTCGACATGATAGGTATCGCACTGAGCGAACTCCCATGGGAGAGCCAGAAGACAGCCCCCGGAACCATTGAATCCCAGCCTTCGATCACATTATCGACACTGCACTCCATTGCGTCGGGCAACGTAGAGAGCGACGACATACAGTTGGCATCCAGATCGATCTCATTCCAACAGTCCGCGTCGTAGACTCGATAACTCTCAAAATTATTGGGGATCAGGATTTCGTCGTGAATAAGCTCACCAAAAAAGAAACGATTGCCCCCCTCGGCCGCCAGAAGGGCCGCCTTTCGCCAGGCAATGCTGTCATGGGTCGCACGTTGGTAGGTGATGGTCTTGGTGAGGATATGGTCCAACGCGCCCATACCGATTTCCGAATAGACGGGGATGCGCCCCACTTTCAATTCGTAGCCACGATTTACCCCCAGCAATTCCGAACCGTTCGGAGCGAAATCACCGGAATTAGCTGGATTGTTGGGATCCGGATTCCCGAATTCTCCATGCTTCCCGTCTCCATCCAGATCCCAATTCCCATCCAGCTCGCCGTAAAAATAATCTGAAGGCACCTCATAATTATTGGCCCACCACTCTGTCGCGTTGTTCCGTGGCCAAAGCTCTTGCATCGGAAGGTCGCTGTCGGTTCTCGGATCGCCTATGAGTAGGAGATATTTGAGATTCAGTTCCGGCGTTTTTGTCTGCAGCATGGTTCGAATATTGGTGGCTGCATCGGCGCCGAGCCCACCACCCCAGTCGTCGGGGCCGAAGACATATACAGCAAAGCCTTTATCTTCTTTATGGGCGATAAAGTCGGGGAGTTTTTCGGCACTCTCTCCTTGTAGACAAGCTAAAGAGTCGGCGCAGGG
This sequence comes from Myxococcales bacterium, assembly GCA_963578775.1. Lineage (GTDB taxonomy): Bacteria > Myxococcota_A > UBA9042 > UBA3505 > UBA3505 > UBA3505. The sequence goes on along the minus strand of CAUZEG010000053.1, from coordinate 13,105 downwards.
ACTCGAACCTTCGCAAGCCGTATAAGGAGTCTGGATATTGGAATCCAAACACACGTTCATGCCATCGATCTGCTGGCAATCGTGTTTGACACAACTCAAGTCCGGTGCACATTCCGGATAGCAGACCTTGGGCCCCGATAGGACCATATCACTCAATAGGATGGCGTAGCCCTCCTTGGGTGCTTCCTCCACCGGGTCGGCCAACCCCTGGATCGGCCCCCAGAAAACGAGACATATCATCAACAATATTTTGAAAGAGAGGTGCATGTCCGGTCTCCTTTCAATGCAAACAACCAATTTCATGGTAGCGATTGTTTGTTCGGACGCAAACCCTTCGTCTCCACCAAGCGCTGGCCTACCTTAAAGGGACTCTATGTCGGCAGACTCGGGAGCCGGGTCAATAAGATCGAAGAAGGCCAGAGGCAGCCTCGCTTGGAGCAAGTCCAACCAACCTTCTTCCGTCGGATAGTTGGGCGCGTTCCAGACCGTGACGTGTGCGTCGTGGTCACTCAGAACCTGTAGAACCGAGAGATCAGCCAACAACAACTCCGCCCGAAGAGCGAGGGTGTAGGGACCTCCAAGGAGATCACCAGCCTGCAAGAGATTGCTTATCTCTATATCCGAGTAGGGACCGGCGTCGGGCCCTGTGGTGCAGCTGATGGAGAGCACTGCGTCAGGAAAGGCCTCACGACATAGGTACAAATCATCAACGCCTAGTTGTGGGGACCCGCCTCCCGGCCCCACCAGGATGTCTGCGTTCAGCATCAAGCGGTACGCGGGGAAGCTCTCGCGCTCTAGGGAGGCGAGGACAGCCGGCACCACAGCCGACTCCTTGAAGTCCACCTTGATGCCGCAGCCGTATGCCACCATAGCTTGCAACCATTCATCAAAGCTCAAATCGGAGTGCCGATCGGGGGGGTGGGCCATGACCGGTTGGGGCTCTGGGTCCGTGCCTACGGTGCCCATAAGTACGTCCGCCTCTGCGATATTGGTCGAGTTCCTCAAAAATTCGTCCAACGTGGCACGGGAATTTACTCCATGTTCGAATCGTAATCCTCGCCCATCGAGCCTGTAGGACGACCCACTCCGATCATAGTAGCTCAGACCCCGATCCCCAGCTTCTTCGTCCGCCAGTGTCCTGTCGTCGAGGAGAGTTCGGGGATCGCGCAAAGGGGACTCCTAATGGAATAAGAAGTGAATCAAAACCAGCGAAGTTGCCGCGATAGCAGCGAGCCAGACCGTGTCTCGGCCCGCAAAGCGCACTAGTTTCCCCTCAGGAAGAAAGCGTCCATTGATGATGTAGGTGGGCAGGAGCACGAAGAGCAGAGCCACTGTGATCACAATCCCCGAGCGGTGGAGGTAGTTCACTTCCGGCAAGAAGATGTGGAAGAGCGGAGAAATAATGAAAGTGGCCATCATGGTCCAAAACACCAGCTTCCTCGACGGACTGGCCATGAAGATGGCCGCAACAATCAAGACTACGAAACCATTTTTCACATAATAGGTGATGGCGTTGAACCAGTGGGTCAGGGCCGCCCCTTCGTAACTGGCCTTGTACCAGACGAAGATGAAGGAAAAGAGAATGCCCGCGAGACAGGTCGCGATGATCGCCCGTTTGCCGGAGTTGACGATCTCGGTTTCCGTGGCTTCCGGCCTCAAGCGCTTGTAGATATCGATCGACCAGAGGGTGGACACCGAGTTGAAGCAGGAGTCGACCGTGCTCATCAAGGAGGCAAAAAGCCCACATAGGATCAGCCCTTTCAATCCCACCGGGAGCAGGATGTTGACCAGCAGAGGGTATGCTTTATCTGCCTCTTGCAGGGTCATCTGGCCATCTGGACCGAAGGTCGCCCCGAGCTTAGAGAGCATGCTCTGTGTTTCGGGATCGCTGATGGTAAAGCCAACCAGCGCAATGGCCGGCACGATGATGATGAAGGCCATCAGGTACTTGAACAGGGCGCCGACCATCAAGCCAACCTGCGCATGGCGCAGGTTTTTGGCCGCCAGGGATCGCTGCAGAATCATCTGGTTGGCTCCCCAGTAGTTCAAATTCAACAGGACCGCCCCGGCCACCAGACCTGTCCAGGGCAGTTTGTCATGATCCGCCGGCAGGTGGAGGTGCATCATGCCGGCCGTCTTTGCGTTGTCGTAGATTTCCGTAGGGCCACCGATCTTGTCCAGGGCCAGGAAGGTCACTATCAGACCTCCGGCCACCAGGAGCACGAATTGCACGATGTCGGTTCGCACGACCGCGCCCAGGCCCCCGAGATAGGTATAGAATGCGCTGAAGACCCCCAGGAAGACGATCACCATACACTGCTGGACGACAATGTTGGGACCGAAATAGCCAGCGATCTCGGGGAAGACCAGGGTCACACAGTAGGCGCCCCAGAAAAGGGTCGAGCCCAGGTAGACCAGTGAGAATAGAGCGATATTTGCTACAGAAAAGAGCACCGCTACCTTCGCGCCGAACTTCTCCTCGAAGAACTGGGTGATGGTGATGATCCTCCGCTTCAGGTAGAAGGGGACGATGATGAAGGCCGCAATCAGCATACCCAGCACCGCGTTGATCTCGAAGTTCGCCTGGGCCAGCCCAAAGAGGTAGGCCGAGCCGGCCATGCTCAAGAAATGGCCGCTAGAAATGTTTGTTGCGATGGTGGAGATCGCGATGGAGGGCCATTTCAGACTTCTCGAATTCAAGAAGTACTCTTCAACCCCGACCTCTTCCTTGCTACGCCCACGTAGACCCAGGAACAACACCACTGCGAAATACGCCACAACGATCAGAAAGTCGATTGACATAAAGCCCTACCGTAGATCTGGAATCCGGATGTTGGTCTCAGACCCGGTAGACTGTCAAGAACTCATGCTCTTCGCAGCATTCTATACCTGTCTCGGGCTCTTTAGCTCGCCTTAAGCTCGCGCGAATAGTCGGTGCGATTAATCTGTCCCTGCGGACAGCGCCAACATGCTGATTTTCGATTCTCGAACGCGTTTGCGTTGCAATAGTCGTTCAGACATTTTCCCAGGCTGACCCGACGACGACGCGCTCGACAGTAGAATTCATCCTCAAGATATTTGAGGCGTTGCATGGGCTGATGCCCCTTTTTTTTTCGACGGGCAGACATAAAATAGAGACCGGTGTTTTAAATAGGACCGTGTAGGTCCACTTTAGGGGGTTCATACCGCTGGGTCAATAAAAAAGGACCGCTGAGGTCCTATTTAGAACACCGGTCGGCGTTCGATCACATGAACCCATTCAATGGTTCAGCCGTGAACCTTTACGATGGAATCTAACATCGCTTCACTTGCCAGAATCAGACGTTCCAGATCCCAGGGCTCATATCGTTGATCTCCGAAGGGACGTAGGCCAACCATCGGCAGATGAAGGAAAATAGCCGGCGTTTTTGATTTGCTTTTATCCAGCTTGGATAACGTCCGATAGTATACGGAATTACAGACATAACGCCCGGCATTGCAGGAAATTCGACCGGGAAACCCGCTACGCCGATACTCTTCGAGGATGGCCCCAACGTTCATCGTAGTCTGATAAATCGACTTGAACTCATTTTGTTGATTAATCGGCAATTCATAAGGCTGAAACCCATCACAGTCCGGTAACCGTCCGGTCATCTCGTTCACCGCCCAGGTCTCAAGACGTAGCACACTATCCAGGGCCACAAGTCCCATCTGTACAATGATACGCGGCTTGTGGCTGCGAATCCCCTCTTCTACCTGTAGTGCCGATCGTTGGTATGAAACCGGCAGAACATCCGACACCACCGTAAGCTTACCAAACTTCCGAGAATTGAAATGTTCAGCCACCTCACCCGTCAAGTTTCGGTCAACCCCGGGAAATGCGCCAAACCCTGTTAAATAAAGAACGGAACCCATATAAATTTTCAGCCCTCAATCGGCTATCTAGCCCATTTTCAGACCTTATCGTGATACAGGAAAAAAACAACCGGAAACTTCGGACTCCACACCCGCAGGTAAAGAAGAGCCACCACAGCCCCTTTTAAACTACACTCTAGTCACATCAGTCGGATGCCCTATGAACCTGAATCCGAAACGGGGCCAGTTCGACCGATAATCCGAATACTTCTTGAATTTATGAATCATCCCTTGCACATATAGCAATTCTGTTCTATAAGCCGCCCTCCAACCTTACGATTAATACAGGGAATCGAATGACGAAGTCCCAACTCATCGAAGCCGTCGCCGCACGAGCCGGAATTTCACGGGATCGTGCTGCTGTTGTCGTTAACACACTCTTTTCACATATGACGGATGCTTTGAGCCTCGAGCGACGTATCGAAATCCGTAACTTCGGTAACTTCGTCGTCAAACACTACGATGGCTACAATGGTCGCAACCCGCGTACGGGTGCGATGGTTGAGGTGCCCCAGAAACGGCTCCCGTTCTTCAAGGCTGGCCTGGAAATCCGTAAACGTCTGAACGGCGAACTCTAGGCGGATCGTCTCGAACTGGGCATCGCCCATTCCACATCTGAGACAGTCCCCGACTGTGGGGACCCATCACCCCCCCTTTACACGGACTATGCAACTACCGTCCGTCGTATGGGACCTGGCATGATCTGTGCGGAGGACTCCTCTATTTTTAGAGGTAGCCCATGCACAAAACCGACCATTCAACTGCAGTCGAACTCTACCAGAGCCATAGCACTCTTGTGGACCGTTTTCTGATTCGAAGCCAGCGCCGATTCCCAAAACTGCGACGTATGCCTACGTTACGAAGTCATCTCGAAGAAGCACTCTGGCGATCCGCCAATAAATTCGATCCTTCCCGTGGAACCCAATTTTCAACCTTCGTCTACCATCGGCTCCATGGCTGCATTCTCGACCTGGTGCGAAAACGTTGCCGTTCGAAAGAACCCTTCGTTCGGAATCCAAACCTTCAGATGGAGTACGAACGAAACGGACAAATCGATTCGCCTGCAGAACAAGGTTGTGCGGAACACCGGATGGATGTCAGACGAACCGCAGATCGAATCCGCAAGATACTGGCTACAGTCGAGACCACCAGCGGAACCATCGTTACTTCTCATATTATCAAGGGACAAAGCCTACGGAGCATTGCTCGTGACCTGGCCCTACCCTATAGCGAGGTGCGCAGGCGGTACCAGGCCGTTCTGACTCATATACGACACGAAATGGGAGTGTCGCCTCCCCATCCCTGAGCCAGACACAGCCTATAACCGGGCACATATTCTACTTAAGAATTAAAAAACAGGGACCGTCTTCGATTCGTGTTGCGTTTGCGGGTTGAGGTTGGGCACCATTCGCCGTATGACTTCCAGATGGGAAGTTTTTCGAACCTTCACCGGTTTCAATCTCAAGAGATGCTTCGACACATCATAGTCCTGATCGTTTTTTGTCTTGGGTGTGCTTCATTCGGTCCACGAGGAGCCCCTTTGGAAACTCTTCGCCAGGCCGTTGAGAAGAGCCCGGAAGATCTCACCGCACGAACGCGCTATGCCGATGCTTTACTGGCCCAGGACGGTCCAAAAAAGAAAACTCGTAGGAACGCGCGCGAGGCGATTCAGCTCCTTGCACCTGGGCTTTCCAACCGCCCGACGGAAGCCACGTCCCCCCTGGCTCCGGATGTTGTACGGGCGAACTTCCTGCTGATCCGGGCCTACGATATCATCGCAGATCACGGCAAAATCCGTACGACCACATCAAGGATCTTTGCTACAGCCACCGACGTACCAGAGCCACTCAGAGACAAACTGGGGCAGATTCTACAACGCAACGCCAAACGCCTCCTGGAGATGGAGCTGGCACCGACATCGGCTAGCCAAAACGACCGCATTCGAAGGCGTGGAGGGTCGGAGAGAAAGAAGCTGAATCGTTCGAATCCATCTCGGCGACTCTCGGATAATCCCCTATCCGGCGGCATCACATCCCGTAAGCGTAAGAAGTTCCAACCCTTCCGCCCACTTGGGACTGCGGCCGAGGCCGATCGCTTCCTGAAACTGGCGGCTAGACTGGGCCTCCTCAAACGCGACCTTCGCGGTTGGTCTGTGTTGTTCCTTCCACGCATTCAGACCCTGTTTGAGAGAGGATATGATAGAAATGTAATTGCACTCGGCTCCCTTCTCATCGAGGAAAAGACAACCGACGGCGAATTAGACTTCCTTGTCGGCACGGCGGCCACAGCCCGTCCGCTTCTCGCACGATCGGCCCCAGAACGTGCCCAGACAGCTCTTGAACGATATATCGCTGGCGCCGCGTCCAAGCCTGAGCGAGCAGATCGTCATTTTCGGACGGCTCGCGCCGCCCTCAAACGCTATGGCACGGACATGGCCCTTTCCCATCTGGACTCTGGGCTTGCCATCACCCCCGGAAACGACGAAGCCCTCCAGTTGCGCATTCGGGTGTTGCTTCAGAAAAGAGGCCAACCACGCATTGCCACCACGCTGACCGACTATCTGACCCGAAAGAAAGTCCACAAGGAACGCCTGAAGGCCCTCGAAAGCATCTTCCCGGTGCTGGTCAGCCGCAAGCAATCTCAGCTCGCAATCCAGGCCGCATTCAAGGAAGCCGGAGAGGAGTCGGAAGGCACGTCAGCCAAGACATACGCGCATCGCCTTCGCGCACTTCAACTCGCAGCCAGTGCTATCCAAACGGACTCCGACAAAGCACAACTCCATGCTCTGACCCGGAAACTGGCGGCGAGTGCCGACTCGCCAAAGGACCTGCTCGATTTATCCAACCTACTCCGTCGAGCAAACCTTCTTAACGCGGCACACCTTTTATTGGCGGATAGCTGCAGCACAGGCCCCACGTATGTGACGGTTGCCTGTCTAAAGTTGGCCCTGACGCGAAACCGGAAAGATGAAATCACGGCGTACCTCGTGGTGCTCGAAAAACCGTCACAAAACGTGGCAGACATCGAACCCGCTATCCAGTTCCTCCGAAACACGGGACATAGTAAGAAAGCAAATAAGCTGGCGGACCATCTGCTCAAACGTCCGAATATCCCCACCTCTTTTGTGGCAGGGGAGTTGCGATACTGGGGCGCAAGCTCCGAAGCCGGGAAAACAAAGCGGATCGCCACCCTCCTACGCCGTGTGGAGCAGCAATATCCAGATGGTGACCAATGCCTCATCATCGCCAAGGCACTTGTTGAAATAAAATTGACCAGTAAAGCGGTAGATTGGTACCGCCTGGCCAATTCCAGACTGGTAGGACGAGCCAAAGCGCTGGCGTTGGTACGAGCGGTCGAACTGGCCCGAGCCAAGAACGATCTTACAAACGCACAGCTCGTGGTGGACACCCACGAGATCATGCGCCACGCGGGCGAAGATGTCATCGTCTTGAAGGCCGTCGTCGCGTTTACCCAGAAGATTGTATCGTTGAAACGAATTCGGGCCGAAGCGATGGAGCGACTCGCCGGCCTGGGTGAAGGTGATGAAACCACGGAACTCGCCCTGGCCGAAATCTGGATGAATCTCGGCGACTACGAACGTGCATCTGCCAGCTTGCACCGACTCCTGAAGACCACCGTCAACCCGGCTGAAGCGTATAAAAGCGCATTGGGACTCTTCCGAAGGCAATACCCGATCCAGGTGCTATCCCGGGTATATGCCAACGCTCCCGAGAGCATTCGCGAGAATCCAGTATACGTAACTGCTACCGCCGAAATCCTACACCGTCGTGGCTCGCGGGAACAGGCCGCAACACTATATAGAAAGGCGCTCGATCTTAGTCTGGGCAAACCAGCAGAGCTGAAAAAGCTGGCTCGAAAACTTGGAACCCGCGGCTTCCCGTCTCTCGCGCTGCATGCCTTCCAACTGGCATATAAGGGCCAGGGACCCGGGCCACATGACCTGATTATTACCAAGGCAGCCATCAAAGCTGGAAATCTCAAAATCGCGCGTCAGTTTGCCGAACGATATGTGCGCTCTTCCAAACGAGAATCGATGGCACTCCAGAAGGTTGGCAACACCTTCCTGAATTTCCTCCGCTACGAAGATGCCTATGAATACCTGAACGTGGCCCTGGAAAAGCATAGGGGCCGAAAGCCGACGCGTCTGCTAATTCGTCTCATTGATCTGGCAAAGAAACTTCGAAAACGCGATGCCCTCACGAAGCTCGCCGAACAATTCGTGCCGGATCCGCGGAAGACTCGCACCAGAGAACGGAACCTTACCCTGCTGGCAGATGCCTTCCGGTCGGTCGGACGCCCGGACCAGGCGTTCAAGTACCAGACAGCTCTCGCAAGAAAACGCCCCAATGATGGCAAGCGTTGGCTGAAGGTCGCGGAGCTCCATTTCGAGTTGGGACGCCCCAAAGAAGCCACAGAAACTCTTCTCCTTGCATTTGAACGAACCCGTATCAAGGCGCGAAAGGTCCTACTGGTTCAAATGCGTCAGCTCCTATTGGACGCAGAACGGGAGCAGGTGCTCGTCGATGTGGCGGTTCAGATACGCAACGAACATCCCGGTGTGGTGGAGCTATCCATCCTGGAAGCCGAGGGCTTGATGCGCCTCGGACGAATCGATGAAGGGCACCAGACCTTTATTCGAGCAATCCACGAAGCCGACGACCCCGCTGATTATTGGAAGCGGATCCATATGACGTATCGTCACCTGGCTCCCCTGCCCCATAACCTGGCCTTTCTGCAGGAAAGCATGGCCCTTTTACCCCAGGAGTCAGAGATATCCGAAGCTCTCGGTGATCTGTACCTGATCGCTGGAAACAAACAACGGGCCATTCAGGCCTACGAACGGTTTCTTGGCCAAACCCCCTCCCGAGCCGGACGTGTGGCCAATCGGTTACGAGATGCCGGGCTCCTGGACGACGCCCTCCGTTTTTTCCGTGTGGCTGCGGCCCACCAGGACCGTGACGACACGGACAAACTCCTCGATTCATACGTCGGTTTAGCGCGCCGACTTCAGGGAGATGACGGGGCACGAAACGCCGTTGCTTTTGTTTTACGTGAGAAAGGGCAGAAGTCCTGGGTCCTGAACCAATGTGCGAGTGCGCTGATTGATGCGGGCCTTCTACAAGACGCATCTCGACTTCTTGAGCTTTTGGCTGAACAACAGAAGGACGGGGCCGCCCACAAACTCCTGGGTATTCTGGGCTATATCCGCCGAGAACCCACCATCATGAAACGACACTTTCGATTGTTCGTAGATCATGCGGCAAACGGCAACCGTTCCCGATCCCATAGTCTTCGGGACGCTACTTCAAAGGCCGTGGATCGACGGCTGGAGATCGCGCGGTTCTTCGCAGACGAAGGACAATTTGATCAGGCATTACGTTGGGCGGTAGAAACACAGTCTCTACCCGGGGGAAGGGTTACAGGCTTGTTGGATGAAGCCTACATCGCCCTTCGCGCCGGCAAGATTGGGAAGAGCCTGTCTGCCTTCGAACAAGCATTAAAGATCGATCCCATGACTGCCCTGATAGAAGGGCGCGTACTAACCGATCTGGCCGTACACACTGGAAATTCCTGTTCCTTTCTACCGCTCATCCAGAAAACCACAACGGACGGCCCGATTCGGCCGATTACCATCTTTCGCCTTGCATCAGCGTGCGGTGACGAAGATCGGGTCCAGGAGGCTAGCGCGGCCATCCAGGCTCTGGCCTTGTCGGGTGCCCAGGAGCTTCCCCTCCTGGCCGGATCCATGGCGCTCGAATCCGGCCGCTATGATCAGGCTGCTGAATTCTACCGAACGCATCTGGAGCACTGGCGCAATGAAACCATCAACAAAGACAATAAAGAGAATGGCGGTGCCCTCGCTGGGCTCGTACGGGCACTGGGCATGCGTGCACAGAAATCGCCCGCTGCTAGAGAGCATTTTAAAAGAGCGATTCGCACCGAGGTTAATGAGATTTGGCAGGGCTCTGGTTCGCCCGTGGACGCGTTGAACATTCTCAGTGAGATGCTTGGCCCGCGCCTCAACCAATGGGAGCTTGCTCGCGAACTTACCGAGAAGCTGCTCGCACTAGACCCCGCCGAAGATTCCTTTTGGCTACGACGAATCACCATTGCCCTGGAACATCCGCAGGGGGATTCCCTACTGGCCGTGGTGCGCCGAGCGAAAAATGCTCGTGCTCCAACAAAGCGAATATACGATATAATCCGTTCGGTCTGGGTTGAGATCGGGCGAACTCATGAATTACCAGGCCTACGGAAGGAGATGGGCCTTCCCAATACCATCACCAATGTAGGCATGGCCTGGGAACGTTTTGAAGATTATCTATTAGCTCTCGAGTTGAAGAAAGCACGAGAATCTCTGAATTCGGTCATTGAACGCAGTGACCAGGCACTACTCTGGTACCATAAAATCGTCGAGACCCTCCTTGCTGCTGGTTGGTTTGAAGAGGCCGACTCCCGCATCAAAGAAGCCCGTAGACACTTCCCAGACGACCGCACTCTCCGCTGGCTCGAATTCCAGCTCGCCCTGGTAACAGGCACAAATCGTACGGACACGGTCGAAGCACTCACCGAATGGCTAATCAACGTCCGTCTAGCTCCACTGGATAGTGACGTACGACCGACCGTTGAAGATATATCGGATCATCTGACAGGTCCGGAGCTCCTGGCTCTGGCCCAGGAGTTCAAACGACGTGAGATCACGGACCCGGATCTGGAACTTCTACACGGGATCGCCGCAGCTCGGTCCGGGGACTGGGCGACAACACAAACTGTCGTGGAGCGATTCGACAAAACCGGCACAGATGTGCCCCGTTCCTTGTTGATTCTTGCACGTGAGGCCGCCCTGGGCCGATCCCCAGAGACCACCATGAAGGCCGCCTCCGGAGTCTTGCGATGGGCTGGATTCGTAACTGGATCACAACATCTGATCCGGGTGTTGGATGGGCTGCTTACGACAAAGAAGCTCGACCCACCAACCCGTGAAGCTATCGGCGAAATCGGCGTACAGATCGTGGAAAACTATCTCCGCGTTGCCATCCCAGGCATAAGCACGACCACCAATATGGCGACCTTTCAGACCGCAGCGGGTCGGCCAATCGACGCGATATACCAATACCAGTCTCTGTCCGACCGGCTGCCCGGTCTGGCGTCCGCACGAAACAACCTCGCCTATCATCTGGCGGTGACGAATATGCAATCGATTGACGGCTTGAAACTGGTGACGGAAGCGCTCGCACTGGAACCCGCAGGAGCAGCCTTCTACCTGGACACTCGCGGCTGGCTCCATTACCGCCGGGGAGATTTCAACAAGGCCGCTAAAGACATTGACGCATCTTTACGCCTGGGCCCCTTACACCGTTCGTTTACCAGCGAGGAAAGTCAGATCCACGCAGCCGAAGTCGCTCTGAAACGGGGGCAAAGCCAGAAGGCCCGTCGTCACGCCGTCAGGGCCCGCTTACTCGCACCTACCGGTCCAATCAGCGAACGAGCCCTTGAAATCCTTGGAAATACGTTCCGCGGAAAATAAGCCGGCTCATTGGATTCCAACAATCGTCGTTGAAAGGGTCTCAAAGCGGATACCGATACTCGCCGCATCCGGATTACCATCACCGTCGATATCCAGATCGTTGTCGACCTCGTTATCGAGGTAGGTATTCACGAGTTGCTTGATCACTGGTGAAATGACGCTATCCGAGAGGGAGTTCAATGCGTCCTGGATGATCTGCTTGGGTACCCCGCCCCCTACGATTCCATTGGCGGAAACGACCGTCGGAGTCCCATCCGCGAGCTCACCCGCCTGTATATTCGCCTGGAACATCGCGTCGAAGATTACAAAGGTAATATTCTGTCCATTCGACATGGTTCCGGTCACGAGGAACAGACTACCAGGTCCGCCTGCGGTCATGACGCCATTGTCGATTATGGCGTTATCAAAGGTGACATTTACACTACAGTCCGGAGCAAAGCTGTCCTGGATGGCCAGGTGGCCACAATCTTCTGTCTCCGGGTCGCAGCCCGACTCCTCGCCATCATTGTCGACTCCGACATACACATGAATCGTGAACGGGTCGCCGTCAAAGTTCAACCCCACATATTCAATGAGGTAGACAAGAACTCCGTCCTCGATGGCCTGCGCAAAGGACGGATTCACAGCGAAACCCAAGACGCCGAGAGCGTTGTCTATACCGCCGGAACAGTTCGTCGGTGGTGAGCACGTATCCGGATTGCCATCCAGATCCAGTCCTGCTCCTGGATTTCCTCCGGCAGGAAGTTCAAAGATGGTGATCTTGTTCGCGTGATCCGAAAAGTCCGGTGAACACTCGTCACAGTCGTCCTTTATCCCGGCACATAGACCTGCGGCACAGGCATCAAAAACGGAACAATCAAATCCATCATCACAAGGTTCGTTATTGAAGAAATGGGCACAGCCTATCGCAGGATCACAGCTATCGTCGGTACAGATGTTGTCGTCAGCACAGATCTTCTCCTCTGGGCCGGAACATTCACCAGCGGTACAAATATCACCGAGGGTGCATAGGTTTTCATCATCACAGGCGGTATCGTCCGGAAGATGCGTGTTTACACAACCGACCTCTGAATCACAGCTATCGGTCGTACATGAGTTGCCGTCATCACAATCCACCGCTACATCCACACAGCCCTCGGCCGGATCACATTCCGTTACCTGGCAAAGGCCATCTGCAGCCGGGCATACCAACGGTCCGCCCGATTGGCACTCTGTTCCATCACAGACATCCCCATCCGTACAAGCATCGCCATCATCACAGGAACCGGTTCTGGGTTCGTGCAGACAGGACTTTTGCTCTTCATCACACAGGTCCGTAGTGCATTGCTTGGTGTCAGCACAAAGTCGTGGCTCACCCTCACAGGCCCCATCGACACTGCAGCTATCGCTGATCGTGCAATAGAAACCATCAATACAGATGGCCCCGATAGATACACTCAATTCGGTTGCATTCTGGTCTGGCGCACAGACCAGACAGGGATTGTCTGGACTTGTCTCACCAGCCCCATAGCAAACTTCGTCTACAATGCATCGCCCTGGAAATGGATCGTAGGTGCAGCTGCCATCTCCCACACATGTTCCGTAGGTGCATTCATTTTCAATCGCACATTCGTAGGACTCTCCCAGGCACTCACCATCATCCTGGCATTGATCATTTTGCGT
>CAUZEG010000052.1:0-19439 GCA_963578775.1 Myxococcales bacterium | reverse complement strand
GCTGTTCGAGAAGTTGAGTGCTCTCGGCCGCAGCAATCGAAGCCTGTACGAGAATATCCTTCTCGCGATGCTTCTTGGCTTTGGCTCCAGTGTCTTTTTCTCGTCGGTGCGCGGCGAGGTCTGGTTTACGGCCCTGGTTATCGGGCTGACGTTCAACGTATTATTCATTATCTGCTCACTCGATGCGCGGCATCCGATCTGGGCTGGCTTGATGCTAGCCCTGGCGGTGGCAACGCGGGTACCGCTGGCGTTCGGTTGTATGTTCTTTGCGTTGGAGCTTTTCCGGATCCCGGATTGGCGACGCCGGTTCGAACGAGCGGCGTGGTTTGCTCTTCCCCTGCTTATCATGGGGGGGGTGCTTCTGTGGTACAACCTGGCCCGGTTCGGCAGTCCGACCGAGTTCGGACATAGCTATCTGGCCTACGGTCAACGTGCCAGTATCGTGAATCACGGCCTGTTCAGCCCCTTCTTTTTGAATGGCAACCTTCACGCCGCCCTGGCGAATGTGCCCATCATCCACGGTAGTTATCCCTACGTCTCGCTGACCAAGCACGGCATTTCGATCTTTGCGGCGACCCCAGCCCTGTTATTTGTATTATGGCCCAAGCGTTGGACCCCGGTAATGACATCGGCGGTGGTCGCGCTGGCCTGCGTGGCGTTGCCGGGTATGTTCTACCAGAACACCGGCTGGGAACAGTTCTCGTACCGTTTCAGTATTGATTACCTCCCATTCATCGGGATCTTGTTGGCCTGTGGAGACCGCTCCTTTGGCCGTACTTTCAAGGTAGCATGTGCGGTATCGTTTGTGATCTCGACCTTTGGCGCGATCACGTTCAACCGATACGGAATCTTCTACGCTTGACTCTTGGGACGGCTCCCCGTGCGAGCGACCTCACGGCTGAAGACAATCGCACCCATGATAAACGGGATGTAGCATGTAAAGGTGCGCCAGATCAGGGTGAACGCGACGGCCTCACCTTCTCCGAGAACGGGATCAAACATGAACTGCCCACCGAACTCGGCGATCCCCGCTCCACCTGGTGTCGGCGCAATGAAAACGAGCACCACGTACAGAATGCTCATAAACATGAGATCCAGTTTGGTAGCACCGGGTTCCAGGCCGAAGCCGAGTCCCAGGATGAACGCAATTGTCATCAAAACGGCGATGTTCACGACGGTAAATCCAAAGGTCGCAAAGACGAAGCGCTTTTTTCCGCGAAAGAACCCGCCCAGATCTTTGGCCGTCTTCTGCAGGATATCGCCGAGCCAGGTCAAAAACCGACGGAACCGTTGCCGTTTTCCAGTGGGTTTTCCGCCTTTGATGACGCTGGCCATGGAGTCCATGGAGCGGTGGATGAGATTGGCTATGAAATTCGGCCAGATGGCGATGCAGGTTATAAGAGCGAGAAGTACGCTTACTCCAAGGCAACTGCTAAGAAGAATCAGGCGGATCTGGGGGTCGTTAAGCACGTCACCTGGAGCGATAAGAGCCAGACATGCGGCACAGGGAACCAGAACATAGAAGCCAAGAACCCCCTTGATGATGGCGATGGACAGGCCCCGGGTTTCATCGAACCCTCGACCTTTGAGATACCAGGCCACGGCCGGTGCTGCGCCGCCGGCACCCGGGGTGATAAAGGCCCCAAAGAGATTCACCAGGCAAACGCGTAGGCCCAGGAAAAATGATATGGGGGAGCCCAGCGCTCGGCCTGCCGACCAATAGCGCATGGAATCGGCGGACAGATCCAGAGCTAGGAATAAGAAGCCAAATCCAATGTACATGGGCGGCAGTTCTTGCATGCCCTCTACGATGTTGGAGGGGCCGACGCGCCAGAACAAAAAACTGATGGACCCACCGATAAGCACAATCGGAAGAATGGAGAGCAAGAGGTTCTTCTTTGATGCTCCCGGTTTCGAGCCGTCGGTCGACGGGACGTCGGTAGACTCCCGTTCCTGCTGGCCTTGTGGATTTGATTCAGGCGTAGTCATACGTTTTGGAGCGTCCCAGATGAATCATGTTGGAGTATCCGAATTAAAGTCGGATGGAAAGAAGATTCAAGCGACTATCTACCGCAGTCCGCTTCGTTTAGAGCCCGGCACTTGCGGAATATGGTTGTTTTCTGGCATGTGCCGGTATTCGATGTACTTCGTCGAACTGTGGGATGATTTATGTTAGTTGAAGTTCATTACTATGCGTTCTTGAAGGAACGCTTTGGAACGTCAAAGGAGGAATTTGAGATTCCCGATGGTACCACTGTGGGGCGTTTCAAGGAGCTTTGGCTTGGCCGCCATCCCGGCCATGAGGTTGTATTGGACTTTGCGCGGCTGGCCGTTGGTGAAGACTATGTGACCGAAGATCGACTCCTAGCAGGAGGGACAGTGATCAGTTTCTTGCCGCCTGTTTCGGGTGGTGCACCCTCTGCGGCAGAGTCGCAGCATATCCGGTTGGTCGATTCGACTCTGAGCTGGGGCGGGGCCGAAGCCCTGGTATCCCGTGATGGGGCCGGGGCTGTGGCGACGTTTCGTGGTGTTATTCGAAAACACTCCGAGGGAAAGGAAGTCGTGAGTCTCTCCTACGAGGCACAAGAGGGCATGGCGCAGAAGATGATGGCGAGAATCCGAGACGAGGCGATTGCTCGTGACGACATCACCGATGTGGCCATCTGGCATCGGATCGGTGATCTGGATGTGGGCGATCTGGCCGTTGAAATCGCCGTCAGCAGTCCGCATCGAGCGGCCGCTTTTGAGGTTTGTAGAGCCATTATCGAACAGTTCAAGACCGATATTCCCGTTTTCAAACGGGAGCAGTTCGCCGATGGAACGGTTCTGTGGAAGCACCGTTGTCACTGAGTCGGTGCAGGCTTTAGACCACGAGGGTCTCTGTGTGGTGACCAAAGATCTCTTCCATGGCCTCCGAGATCTCGCCCAGAGTACATTGGGCCCGTACACATTCCAGGATGAAACCCACAACATTAGCATCGGACGCCGCCGCCCGTTTGAGTTCGGCCAGCTTTCGTAATGCATCCTTGGAGTCTCGTCGCCGCCGGACATCTTCGATTCGCTGTCGTTGACTCTGTTCCAGTGTCGGATCGATTTTGAGGATGGAAGGGGAGATCTCTTCATCAGCCGTATATTTGTTGACTCCCACCACGATATCTTCGCCACGTTCCATGGCCTTTTGACTGCGATAGGCCGTCTCGAGAATTTCCCGTTGTGGAAAGCCGGCTTTGATGGCTTCTACCATACCGCCCATTTTGTCGATGCGTTCGATATAGCCGCTGGCTGTTTCCACGAGTTGCGAGGTGATGGTTTCGATCGCGTAGCTCCCGCCCAGAGGATCCACGAAGGCATCTACCCCGCTTTCATTTGCAATGACCTGTTGCGTCCGCAGGGCCAATAAGGCGGCGGCTTCCGTAGGCAGCCCCAGGGCCTCATCGAAGGAGTTGGTATGGAGCGACTGTGTCCCACCCAGAACGGCCGCCATTGCCTGCAAGGAAACACGCGCCACATTCACATACGGTTGCTGTGCCGTCAGGGTACTACCCCCTGTCTGGGTGTGGAATCGAAGCATCATGGAGCGTGGGTTCCTGGCACCAAAGCGCTCCCGCATGATCTGAGCCCACATCTGTCGTGCGGCCCGGAATTTTGCGATTTCTTCCAGGAAGTTGTTGTGGACGTTGAAGAAAAAGGCGAGCCGTGGTGCGAAGGAGTCGACGTCCAGGCCCCGCTGCACAGCCGCGTCTACGTAGGCGATACCATTGGCCAGCGTGAAGGCAATCTCCTGGGCTGCATCACTTCCAGCTTCCCGAATATGGTATCCACTGATGCTGATGGTATTCCATTGAGGGAGGTTCTCTCCGCAGAACTCAAAGATGTCACAGATGATCCGCAGGGAGGGGTCGGGCGGGTAGATGTAGGTACCGCGGGCGATATATTCCTTGAGAAGATCGTTCTGGATTGTGCCGCGAAGATCCTTGGCCGCAATCCCCTGCTGCTCTGCGACAGCCATGTACATGGTCAACAGAATCGAGGCCGTGGCATTAATGGTCATGGACGTACTCACCTGATCCAGAGGGATCCCCTGGAGAAGAACGCCCATATCCTCAATGCTATCGATAGCGACGCCGACTTTTCCTACTTCACCGAGTGATTTTGGATTATCCGAGTCGAGTCCCATCTGGGTCGGAAGATCGAAGGCGACGGAGAGGCCGGTCTGCCCTTGTTCGAGCAGGAAGCGATAGCGCGCATTGCTTTCTTGGGCTGAGCCGAAGCCGGCATATTGCCGCATGGTCCATAACCGCGACCGATACATGCTGGCATGGATCCCTCGCGTATATGGGTATTCCCCTGGAAAACCGATGGCGTCGCCAAAATCGGGAAGATCGTCGGAGGTGTGGATCGGAGCTACGGGTTCCGACGTGCTGCGAACCAATCCTGGTCGTTCCGGAAAACGAGCGATGGCAGGGCCGCGGATCTCTTGTTCGAACCGGTCCTTCGAATCGGGATTTCCGGGTGGTTTTTCAGACATCACCAATCTCCAACAGAAGAGCTCCACTTTCTACTGCTTCACCGGTCTCCACATGGACGGACTTTACGACGCCAGTCAGCCCAGCTTTGATTTCGTTTTCCATCTTCATCGCTTCGAGTATCACGACCCCCTGGTCTGCGGTCACCTCATCGCCAGGCTCTACCGATATAGCGATAATACGACCGGGCATATGGGCTCGTACAATTCCCTCTCCCGCCGCACCTTCACCGCGAAGCTGGTCCATCAGAAAACGGGACTCAGGCACCAGTCTGCAGTCGAGCTGGTAGTCACGTGCCATGATATCAAAGTGGTCGCCGGTACGAGCAACCCGTAGCGCGAGCTGCTTACTACCGCGAGACATCAGGTAGGCGGACCCGTCCTGTGCCTGATGAACGTCCGCTTCCCCTTCACGCGTTCCAACACGATAACGAACCTGGCTCCCCCTACCCACCTCCACCTGAATGGGGATCTCATCGCCTTCGATGACTGCCACAAAGCGGTATGTGGTTGTGGTACTCATTCGGGCTTCCGTTGTGGCATGAGTGCTTGACGCCAGCGCGAGGGCTCGGTCGAAAAAGCCTGCTCAACACCTTTGGTCTGATTGCTCTGAATATGGGTCAGGACGCCTGCCAACAACATGAGATCTCGTTCTTCCTCGGGCGGTACTGCCTTTTGATAAGGCCCCAGATTCTGGAGCAGATCGGTGGAATAGCGGCCCTCGCCAAATGCATCCGACCGAATGACCCAACGCAGAAACTCTACGTTTTGGGCGATACCTGCAATGGCATATTCTCCAAGCGCCCGATCCAGCCGTGCGATAGTTGTATTCCGGTCATCGGCCCAGGCGCATAACTTGGCGATCATGGGATCGTAATAGAGGGAGATCTCATCTCCCTCTCGCACGCCATCATCCACGCGGATGCCCGCTCCAACCGGGGGGCGGTACCGTCGTAGAGTTCCGGGTGAAGGGGCGAAGTTCAAGCTGGGATCTTCTGCATAGATCCGGCACTCGATGGCATGCCCCGATTGGTGTAGCTGCGTTTGTTCAAAAGGAAGCTTCTCACCCGCCGCAATACGGATCTGAAGGGCACAGAGGTCAAGACCGGTGACCAGCTCTGTGACCGGATGTTCGACTTGAAGCCGCGTGTTCATTTCCAGGAAGTAGAAGTTTTCTTCGCTATCGACCAGAAACTCAAAGGTCCCAGCTCCGACATAGCCAATGGACTGGGCCCCCTTCACGGCGATTTCGCCCATGGCATTTCGGGTTTCGTTGGAGAGATTGCAGGCCGGAGATTCTTCGATCACTTTTTGATGACGTCGTTGAACGCTACATTCGCGTTCAAATAAGTGGACGGTATTGCCATATTGGTCGGCTAGAATCTGAATCTCGATATGCCTTGGTGCCAGAATTACCTTTTCAAGGTAGACGTCCGGATCTCCGAAGGCGGCTTGCGCCTCTCGTTGTGCGGCCTCAAGGGAGCGATCCAGATTTGATTCGTCGGCAACCTGGCGCATCCCTTTTCCGCCGCCACCCGAGGCGGCTTTCAAAAGGACTGGAAAGCCGAGCTCGTTTGCTTTTGCAATGAGGTCGGCTCCGGACTGGACGGCCTCTGTGGTACCAGGAACGACGGGTACCCCCGCCGCAATCATCGTGGCACGGGCGTCGGTCTTATTGCCCATGGTTCGGATTGCGGTCTCGGACGGTCCAATGAAGACAATACCCGCCTTACCACAGGCGACTGCAAAGTCGGCGTTCTCGGATAGAAAGCCGTATCCTGGATGAATGGCCTGGGCGTTGGTGCTCTTCGCTGCTGCAATGATGGCGTCCACATTCAGATAGGATCTGGTGCTTTCCGCTGGTCCTACGCAGATCGCTTCATCCGCCAGCCGAACATGTAGCGCCAGGGCATCGGCTTCGGAATGAATTGCTACGGAATCCACTCCCAATTCCCTGAGCGTCCGAATAATTCGGCAGGCAATTTCACCCCGATTTGCGACGAGAACCTTCTGGAACATGTCCCTGGTTTAGCAGAAAATGGGGGATTTGTAGATCTGCTTTCTCGGTGATGTGTCAGGCTGGCGATTCCATACAAATCTGGACATTCCAGAAAAAGCGTAGAAAGTTTTGTTTGGGGACTGACACGACTTCAGAACTCTGGTCTGCTCCTTCTTAAGATCATCTTTGAACCAATTTGAGAGATTGCAACGATGAGCGTAGAGAATCTTGGCTGGGAACTATGGCTATTGATGGGTTGTACGGCACTTTGTTTTGCTGTGATCGTAGAGAGGATCTGGTTTTTTTCGAGGACCACGGAAGACTTTGAAGCTCTGCGAGAACAGCTCAACCAGACCATGAGAAACCACGATGTGTCGGTGGCTCGAGGTGTGGTGGAAGGCGATGGAATGATATGTAATGTCATCCGCGCGGGTCTTGATGCCGTCGATGCGGGTGCCAAACACTCGGGACCTATTGAACAGGCTTTAACAGGCCAATTAAAAGCCGAAACGGCTCGTCATGGAAAGCGTCTCCATGCGTTATTGATCGTGGCCTGGTTGACGGCCCTGGTCACGGTAATGGGAACGATCCTTATCTCTTTGAAGAACTTGAACACGCAACCCATGTTCCTGGAACCTGAGTACAACGACACGGTGGGTCGGATCGTGGGGGCCGGTGAACCGTTCATGTTTCTGGGACTGGGTGTGCTTCTCATCATTCCACCGGTTGTTTCGTTTCTCGCGTTGCGCGGGTCTATAATGCGTCGCACCCTTGAATCGGAAGCGATGGCCCGCTTCTTTCTTGCGACCCTGAATTAGAGGCTCACCCATACTGCGGGCATGCCAGGCGTACGTGGGAATGCGGGATGATTCATTGGTTGTTTGATGGTTGTACGGTAGTCGTTTCTTAGGGCCACAGTGGCCTGTACCCACAAAACTTGGATGGAAAAACCCGCTATGCGCATTCCGGGACGGGGACATAAATCCAATACGGCTCTGGCCGTGTTCCTGGTCCTATCGATCTTTATTCAGGCCGGGTTTGTAGGAGGATTGGATTATTGGTGGCGTACGCAGGGGCAGTACGAGGCTGGTGCCCGTGATTATACGGCGTCGTTCTATTTGTATGAGCGACTTTCCTTTGAGGCCAGAGTTGATCTCAAGAAGATGCGCAAGAAGGACAAGAAGGAAAAAAAGCCGCCGACACCCCCACCGAAGAAACGGAAAATTGTAAAGAAGGCTCGTAAGGTACGAAAGCTACGAAAGAAACGTCGGTTGATCCCGGAGAAGCCGGTGTTGAAGGAAAAGCCCAAGCCGGTAAAGCCAAAGCTTAAGGCGTTTGTCGTGGTCGAAATGGACAGTGGCGATACCGATGTGGCCCGGGTTGAGGCGGGGGATACCAACCAGGATAATCCGGTAGCGAGTGGTAGCGAAACGAAAACCCTGGTCAAAGCGGTGGCGGAGATCGATGAGGTTACGCGCGTACCCAGGCTGACCCGTAATATCTCTGGCTCCGCGTTGATGAAGCACTACCCAAGGCGTGCGCGTCTCGGAGGAGTGGAGGCCACCGTAGTTCTTGAAATCCTCATCGACGAGAAGGGCCGCGTCGAAAAGACCAAAGTGGTCCGCGTTAAGGGAGTGGATGACAAAAACCTTCGAAAGGCGTTCCGAAAGGCGGCCCGTGCGATTGTCGCTGGTCTTCGCTTTAAGCCCGCGGCACAGGGAGACCGGGTTGTAGCGATGTGGATTCCCTGGACGATCGAGTTTGTACTGGCCGATTGATTGGACGCAGGCTTCTTTAGTCTTCGCCGGAGGAGTTGCCACTCTCTTCTTCGGCTTCAGCGGCCGTCGCTGGTGCGACGATGGGGGCAGGCTCCTCCGTTGCGCGCGATTCGATGCCGTGTTTCTGGTCACCCTCATCCTGGGCATCGGTCATCACTCGGAGATCATCGCCTTCCATGCGGGCCATCATAGCGGTGACGGCCGAGTCCCCCACGATGTTCGTGGCGGTGCGGAACATGTCCAGGATTCGGTCTACACCGAGCACCAGGGCGAGGCCTTCGGCGGGTACGCCGATGGCGGTAAGTACCATAGCCAGGGTGATCATCCCTGCGCCAGGGACGCCGGCCGCGCCCACGGACGCGAGCGTTGCGGTTCCCACAATGGTCGCCTGGTCAGCCATGGAGAGGTCCATGCCATACACCTGGGCGATAAAGATAGCTGCGACCCCTTGATACAGCGCCGTTCCGTCCATATTTACAGTCGCGCCCAGGGGCAAGACGAAAGAAGTTACCGACTGGCTTATGTTGAGGCGGTCCTCGCAACACTCCATAGTTACCGGCAAGGTTGCGGATGAACTCGATGTGGAGAAGCCGACCAGGAGCGCGGGCTTCATGGCGCCGAGGAAGTCTTTGAAGGGAAGTTTTGCACCCATCCGCACAATACTTCCGTAGGTGAACACCAGATGCAGCATCAAGCCGGCCAGAACCACAGCCCCATACGCGCCCAGGGCGATCAGTACTGACAAGCCGGTATTACCCACTACGTCGAAGAGGAGTGCTGCGACACCATAAGGGGCGAGTTTCATTACGAGGTGTACGAGCATTACCATGGCTTCGTTGACGCCATCCAGAAGCTCGACCACGGGCTTCGACCGGGCCACCTGCATCATGGTAAGCGCGATGCCCAACATCAGCGCAAAGAAGATGATGGGTAGCATATCCCCTTCGGCCATCGACTTTATAGGATTCGAAGGCACAATCCGAAGCAGTTGTTCGGTGAGGGTGGGGGCATCGGCGGCGTTATCTACCAGGTCACCAGCGCCCGATTCATAGTTTGAGAGCAGGGCTGCTTTGTCGTCGTCGTTGACCAGACCTCCGGGATTCACGACGTTTGCGAGTGTAACACCGATGGTCAGGGCTACCATCGTGGTTAGCGTAAATGTGATGAGGGTTCGTCCGCCGATACGCCCCAGCTTTTTAAAGTCGCCAAGGCTCGCGACGCCAACAACCAGTGAGCAGAAGACCAGCGGTATAACCACCATCTTGATCAGGGCTAAAAAGAGCATTCCGATCCAGAGCGTTACTCCGATGAGCCAGGAACCCCAGCTGGCGAAGGGGCTCACATCGGGCTCCTGGTTCACAACCCAGCCCGTAACGGTATGAGGCTTCTTTTCGTACTGAAGAATGGCTTCATGCAAGGGGGCCAGAGCCGGATCGGACTTGACCTTCTTCTTAAGTTTCAGAATATCGGATGAGCTTAGACTCCAGGAGATCTCTACCCAGTCGTCGTCGGCCTCATTGCCGGTGAGTGCGGCGCTCTTCAACCCGGTAGCGAGCGGGCTTTCCAGCTGGCCAGTGGTGGTCTGAAAGACCTTCGCTGACTTCGATAAGTTCACCGCATCCTGTGGAAGCAGGGCTGAGTTTGGGCCGACCAGAAAGCCAGCCAACACGCCGACGAACATGCCGATTAAGATCTTGGTGTAGAGCTGCATTTAATCCTCACGTGGTAGGCGATGATCGTTGGATTCTGAACCCTCAACTACGATCAGGGCGATTTGTCGGCCTGCATCTCTTCAATATGACGTAGGAGGCCTTGTAGTGCGAGGAGATATCCATCCCCTCCAAAACCGCCTATTCGACCAACGACGATATCGCTGATTACGCTGATCTGTCGAAATTTTTCGCGCGCCTCCGGGACGGTCAAATGAACCTCGACCGCGGGTACTCCGGTAGCCAGAAGCGCATCTCGGATGGCAATTGAGGTGTGGGTATAGCCGGCGGGGTTGATGATTATCCCCTCGGAGGTAAGTCGAGCACGTTGAATCGCATCGACCAGGCCGCCTTCACTATTATGTTGTTCGATATTGACCGTGTGACCGAATTCGTCTGCGAACTTTTCGATGGATGCGTTGATCGCGGGCAGCGTATCCTTTCCGTAGATTTCAGGTTCACGTACGCCCAGCAGGTTGAGATTCGGTCCGTGTAGTACCGTGATGTTCATGATCGGTCCTCACGATTGTGTGGGCTGCCGGTCGCAGCCGACTGCGTGGCCCGCTCAAGTTGGATGGCCTGCACATGGTTCAGAAGGTTTTCAAGTCTGGCGATAATCCGCTTATTCTTGGCCAACTTTAAGGCGGTTTTTCGGGTCGTTCGAATCTCTTTTTTCAACTTCGTGAGTCGTGCCCGGGGAGCGCCTCGTGCTTTACGGATGAGTGAAGCTACGACCTTAAGGGCGAAGTCATATTGTTCTTGTTGGTAGGCGAGCCTGGCTACAGCAATAGTCCAGAACCGGCGAGGGAGATCTTCTACCTTGTCGCCATTCTCGCTATTGTTGTTCTCTCTCATGCCCCCCCATATAGGCCTTTAGACGGAACTACCGATTGTAGATCAGGCCCGGTAGAGGTCCGGAATAACCGACACCGGCGTTGGATGTCGTAGCCCCTCCGACCAGAAGCGCAAGGCCGGTGTCGAGGGGAACTCCTCGGGCCAGGAACCGACTTGTCGGCATATTCGCAGCATCACCTATCATAATGGTCAGGTTCTGACCCGCCGCGTCGAGATGTTCGAAGATCATCTCACTAGTGGCGGTCGGAGTGAACGCACCGTCCGACAGGATCATGCCCCCGGATATCAACACCCGATTATCTTCCATAACGACGGCCGTATGGGCAGCTCGCGGGTTTGAAACCGCGAAGCCCGTTGCCTGGTACTGGCGCGAGGGTACATGAAAAACGTCAACGGCCCCGACCAACGTCGTGTGATCATAGTTACCGAAACCACCAGCCAGATAGATAAAGCCGCGCTTCGGTACATAGCTCGCCGTATGAAACGAGCGTGCATACGGTAGGGCGATAGCCTGGCTTTCAAACGTGCCAGCCGCACCATTGAAGATTTCCATGCTGCCGGCCATACCACTTGTGTTCTCGCCCCCTGTGATAATCACGAGATTCGAACTCGATACAGGAGTTGCCGTATGGCCATAGCGTGGCGTCAGCAGATTACCGGTACCTTCAATGCCGTTGATTTCCGACCAGATGGCCCAGCTCCCGGCGGCACTATCCAGACCACCAACGATCAGATACCGGCCCGTACTTCCGGGAATCGGCGTGACCGTGTGGTATGCCCGGGGCATATCCAGATCAAGATGCGGCATATATTGGATCAGGCCCGTGTTCGGGTCCAGCACCTCAACTGTCTTTACGACCGTAATCTGTCCATTGATACTCGTCAGACCACCGAGGAAGGCGATCCGGCCGTCTGTGAGACGTACGGATCCGTGATACGCACGGGCATGGGTCAATCTCTTGAAGGAGTCGGTACTGATATTCGTAAAGGACCCATCCCTTACGTCGTAGATCTCAATGGAATCACGGAAAGTACCCGGATTCAGATCGGTGGCATATTCGAAGGATCCCGTGGATTCGGCCAGAAAAGCACCGCCCGCGATGACGATGTCACCGCTATCCATCTTTGTGACGGTCATTCCCACCCGCGCCAGGGACATGCCCGTTGGAAAGGCGGCCGGCCCGGCTGAAAGTGGCGCTTTGGCGGTTTGCACAAAAGTATTGGACGGGATCATATATACCGGTGCGTAGACCTCGGAGCTTTCAGTCGTCATGCTCACTAGCGGAGTTCCACCACGACTCAACACCACCTCCGGGAAGGGATCCTGGGTGTTGGGGAGAGTGGGATGGCCTTCGACCACGATCTGACGGGTTCCGTAGGGGATTCCCTTGAGCTGAGCCACGCCATAGCTCAACGGTATATAATCGTAGACGAGCTCTTTATTATTGGCATCACGAGCCGTAATCCGAAGCCAATCGACCCCTTCATAGGGATTGGGGCCGTTTGGAGGGGTATAGAGCACGAGATTCAGCTTCAGTAGTTCTTCTCCCCCGCCGCAGGAGAAAAGAGTGCCCAGCACCAGGAAGGCGGCCAGCCAGCGACGTATTATCAGTCGTTGAACTACCATTGGACATTCGCCTTGAAGGTGTCACCACCTCCGCTAGTTACCAGAACAGTGGTAATGGTGCCTCCGACTACAACAGCCGCCGCGGTCCAGAACCACCATTTTCTAAGTATAGATCCGGACGCGAACAAGGAGCTGCCCAGTCCGGCCGAAGTCCGTCCCGGGGTCTTGAATGTGGTCGGAGTCGGCACTGGCTTTGGGGGGCCTTTCGCCACTAGTACAGGCGCTACCGGGGTTGGTGGCGGTGTCGGGACCACTATAACGGGCGGTGGTAGTGGTATGACTTTGGGCTTTGGCCGATACTTCGGTTTTCTACGCCACGCGCGCGGTTGTCCGACGATCGCTGGGCGGGCCCGGATTCTTTTCACAGCCGTTGCAATACGATCGGGGATTGGAAGTAGCTCAACCTGCATATTCGCCAGGCTCAGTTCTATCTTTACGGGGCGGACGCGAACCAATCGGTTGTATTTTACGGAGTACACGAATGGCGTGTAGATGAGGTGTTCGCCCGTCGAGCCGACATGAGTGATAATCAGGACATCTGCATTACCCTGCCGTGCAAAAGCCTTCAGGCTGTTGAATGCACGGGTACCAAACCGTCCTTTGGCAAGCAGGACCTCGATTTCCTTTTCGGGAATGAGCCGTCGAGGTTTCTTTTCCTTGGCTTTTCGGATTGCCCGCAAACGAATATTGACATGCTTCTTGCGCCCCGCGCGAGGCATACGAACCAACTGGCCGGCGGGGTAGTAATCGTCGAGCTTAACAACGACAAAGTGCGGCCCAGCAGCAGGGATATTCAGCGTCAGTGGCGCTGGCCCCTTGTCGACCCCATCGACGTAGACCGTCGCGCCTTTGGGCCGCGAACGGATAATCATCTGCCCGCCCTTTTTCTTTTGTGTCCTGGCTCGAATGGTTTCGGCGAGCTCCATGAAATCGGAATCCACCTGGCGGCGGTCAAAGATCCAATCCGGCTTGAGGATAAACAGGCGGGTCAGAATATAGGCGGTGTCACTCATCGCTTTGGATCGGTAGAAAGTCAGCGACGCCTCGTATAGCGCTTCGGTCATGGTCGAGAAGTCTTCCATATGCATGAAACGCTTACTGTAGATTGCAATAGCTTGTTTAAGCAGCCGAGCCGATTTGGGCAGATTGTTCTTATGGCGGAATTCTCGTCCACGCCATACGAGACGATTTGCTTTCTCGATTTTTTTATCCTTGGGCAAGCGTACCAGCATTTTTGGCTGGTCTGGGGCCTTCTTGGCAAGGCCCTCCATTTCAATGCGCTCGACGAATTCGAATCGGTCGTCGATCGACAACAGGGTCCTAACGTAGATCCCCATGCGCTCTGCACTCGTTTCAGGAACGCCAATGCCGGCCTGGGGCGAGAAATGATAACTTCGCCATTTGCTGGCGGTTTTCTGCGCCTGCGCACGTGGAGTACCCAGCACGAAAAGCATGCCTGCCAACAGGGCCAGCAAGGTGCTTTTTTGGATACTATGTAGTCGCATTGGGTACTCCCGGGGTGTTGGTCGTTCGGATTGAGCGCCAACAAGATAACAAGAACCAGGGCAAAAAGCGCTCTGGCGGCTGCTAATCGGCCGAACCAACACCGTGTATCACAGGGGGCTTTTGGATCTCAACAATCCTCTAACATTTTTCAGCCGAACCATATGCCCTGGCACAAACTAAGGAGTAGATTGCTTGTGGCGTGGAGCAGAATTGGTACGGTCAATGAATCGGTGCGTTCATACAGAATGCCGAACAGGATTCCGGCGAAAAACACGGATAGTCGGGTTGGCGAAGGAATCGTAGCAAGGTGAATGAGGGCGAAAAGGGCGGCACCTACGACAACGGCCCATGAGAACTCGAGTCGAATCCATGGTACTCGAACTGTTCCAAGATGGGGCGTGAGCTTTTTCTGTACGAAACCACGGAAAAAATACTCCTCGGGTAGGGCGACAGCAAGGATATGGATGACGAGAAATAAGGGGATCCACCATAAATTCCTGGGCAGATCTTTTGAGGCCCCCGGTTTCAGGGTCCAACTTTTGAGACCACTACGTAAAACGATGGGCCTGGTACCCTGGTTTTCCAACCGTAGGGAAGACAGGTCCTTAAGATTGACTATCAACGTATGGTTTGGCGTGAGTTCGATGGTTTCGATCGGCTCCTTGGGAATTGGCTGCGGAAGGAAGGTTTTCGGGTCTTTGACCACATAATGCTTCAGTCGCTCCTGTAGGGGCGATGGGGCTTTAACCGATAGCCCGATCCTGGCCGAATCCGACTTGGGGGGCTTGAAAAGGAAAAGATGCTCTCCAGCATTCCAGATACGGAGTTCCTCGGCTTTGCCGGTTCGGGCTGTGATGGGTTGCCAACCATGTAGCGCAAGGTCCGGATTGAAATGCTTCAGTCGGTCCACGGAAAAGACCGGGCTCGGTGCGGGGGTCGTAACCAGTTGATGCCAACCGTGGAAGCCCAATACGAAGGGCGGAAAGATCACAATCCAGCATAGGAATAGGAGACCGAGGTCCTTACGGAACCGAAGTGTGAATCTGGGGCCGGGTTCTCGAGGATCGAGAATCCATGGGAGGGCGATCATGGCCAGTGCACTCACCGTGTTGACGATCGCTCCGGACACCCCCATATGGACCATCGTAAGAACCAGGGCTACCAGGGCGGTACCCAGGATGGAAATGCGCCATGCTCGCCTTGAATCAGGAGGCGTCGTCATCGCCGTTGGCCTCAGATTGTTGGTATGCACCTCGCGCCGAGGCCCGACATACGTAGGTCGTGGCGTCGATATGCCAGCCCACCAGCTTTTCCTCCACCGCCGCACAGATCGTATGGGCCTGGTCGTCATTCGCGCAGGGAGCAAATAAAGCCGGACCCGAGCCCGAAACCTGTAACTTCAGAGCCCCCGCCGCGCGTGCCGCCTGTACGCAGTCTTCGTAAAATGGAAGAAGGGGCGCGCGATATGGAATGGCGAGGTGGTCTTCGAGATTGGCCGCGAATGTCTGTAGATCACCACGCGCCACGGCTGCCAATACTGCGGTGAGATGACGTAGATTCTGGACCGCATCCTTGAGGGGAACCGTCTCTGGCAGTACCCTCCGTGCCTCCTCCGTGCGGACTTCCACATGGGGGAGAATTACGGCGAATCGCCAGTCATGCGGCAGGTCCAGTCTCTCGATCCCTGGAGGTTCGGTACTCACGACCCCCACAAGCCCGCCCAGTAGAGCCGGCGCGACATTGTCCAGATGTGCGGTTCCAGAGGTCAACGCTTCCGCCTGTCCGCAGATGTTCAGAAGTTGCTGTTCCGACAGACTACCACCACAGGCCTTAAGGGTTGCCACGGCTCCGGCCACTGCACTGGCTGCACTGCTGCCCAGGCCCGATCCGGGTGGTATCTGTTTTTCCACCCGTAATTCGACTCCATCCTCTCTGCCGAGCGCTTCAAGGACGCGTTGGGCCGTAAATGCTGCAACATTCTTTTCTGGATCTGTGGGTACACGGTTCCCATAGGGTCCAGCGGTGATCACCTGGATACCAGTCGCAGCGGTAAGGCTTGCTGTGACGGAGTCGAGGGGCATATCCAGGGCCATGCCCAAAACATCGAAGCCTGGTCCCAGGTTCGAAAGTGTTGCGGGTGCGTGTACGGTAGCCTTCATCACGGATAGATGGTGTGTCCTGGGGTTACCAGGCGACAACCTTCTGGAGACGTTCTTTTAAGCCCAATGCTACCTTCACAATGGTGTCCGGTGTGCAGAGGTCGGTAGCACAGGAGACCACCACATTTACTTTGGCACGGGTGACCAGGTAGCCCACGTAGATTCGGTCTCCATATTGTGAAAAGAAGGTGTTTGTGGTGACCGTTCGATTATCCGATACCTCTGGGTAGCTTTTCCGGAAGCTCTGGAAACGGATCCGCGCGGCTCCAATGGAGTTATCCCGCCAGACCTGGATAGCCAGGCCGAGCCCGGCCTTCGTACCCATAGGACCGAAGCGTATATGGTTGTATTCGGGAGATGGTTCCTGACCCGTGATAGGAAGTTTCGCCAGCCCCGAGCTGGCGTTGATGGTACGAGCAAGCTGGTCACGGTCTATTAGTTGGCTCAGGTCCAGGGGCCGCACCGCAGGCTTCGGAGCATTGAGGGCTTTGCGCACGGTCGGGGGGGCC
This sequence comes from Myxococcales bacterium, assembly GCA_963578775.1. Classification (GTDB taxonomy): domain Bacteria; phylum Myxococcota_A; class UBA9042; order UBA3505; family UBA3505; genus UBA3505. The sequence goes on along the minus strand of CAUZEG010000052.1, from coordinate 2,772 downwards.
GGCCGGTCCTTTGTCTTTTCTGGGGGGGCGGCTTTTTCCTGCTTGCGACCGGTTTTTGCTGGCCTGTCGCCAGGTGCCTTTATCGCAGCGGTTTCCAAAGCGGGCTTATCTTTGCCAGGGGCCACAGGCTTTTCCTTCCCTCGGTCAGGCGCCGAAGCACGATTTTCGACTTGTTCTTTGGTGATAGCTTCGGACTTCCGCTCGGCCGCAGACTTTTTCGGAGGAGTCACTCGACTGCGTGGCGTACGCGCCCGTCGTTTGGTGCGCTCAGTGCGTTTGGGTGCGGGAGCTTCCACATCATCCGTAATCACATCCGCGCTGGGGGTTGCGACCTTGGAAGAGTCGGTCTTCTTTCGGCCTTTCTTGGACTTGGACCCACACCCCCCAATAAGCAGACCCAGCACGATGAGTACGTACATTAGTAACCATGCGCGGGACGGAGGTCGCGCACCTGGGGCATCAACGCTTTGGTTTATTCTGTTCATGGCAGAGGTTCAAAGTCCCGGTAGCCGAAGATATCAAGTGGTCTCTCTGGGAGGCAGTACCAGGACATCTGGTTTAGCCACCCAGACAGGCAGAAACTTGATCTTGATTCGTACCGCATCATCACGCATCTCCAGTACGGTACCAACTTTTCCTTTGAATACGCCACTTTTCACTCGGACCCGATCGGAGACCTCTGGAGGACGAGAGAGGGGTTTGGGCCCTTTCGGTTTGCGTTTTGCAGACTTTGACCGTCGAGGTTTCGACGTTGCGGTCTTGAAATTGGGCTTGAAGGTGAACGAGGCGTAAACCGCATTCAGAGTGGGTACGAGTTCGGCCAACTCCAACTCCACCGAAGACGGGCTGCTTAGAAGCATCTCGGGTTCAAACTGCCGGCCCACCATCAACCAACCCACACCGCGTTCAAAGGCGTCGAATGTGAGTTTCAGTATGCCGGCTGAAAGGGCTATGACCGGAACACGACTATCCTGATCGTCGCCAAATACGGCCTGTGGTGGCAAAGCACGTAAGACATCGATAAACTCGCCCCGATTCTTTTTCGATTTCATTCTTTCCAGCAGAAGATCGGCATCGGGGGCGGCGGCTCGTGGCAAGCTCACGCCAACGAACAATCCCTGGGCATCCAGTCGGGCACATATAGCGGGATGAATACGATGGTATTCCGTTCCACCCATCGCATTACGCAAGATGCGGCGGGCCTCGGCTTCGATACCGGACGCTTTTCGATGCGATTCATTACGAACGAGTACATACCAGGCGGCGTCCACTCGACCGTCATTATCACGACCTGGGACCAGCGCCCCCCGTTGGACCTCAAGGCCGAATTGGGAATGGGATTCCGCAAAACTGCGGAATGACTTTTCCACCAGCATCTCCAGGCGGTTCAGCGCTTGTTGCCGGTCTTCGAGCCGATCGGCGTCCGTCCAGGCATGTCGGAGGAATACGGATACATCTTCCGGATCGAAGCCTGGGAAAACGGGCTCTTCTGTATTTTGGCGTAGGTTCACGTTGAGCCTTTTGCGCGGTTCGGTCAGATTGGGATGCCGAACTTAATGTCCACTTTTGAAGACGTCAACGCCAAAACCGGGCATAGGCGCGAACTTGTGGGTCGTTGTAGTGCAAAGCACATCGATCTTTTCTCCCCTCCGGCATAGGAAAAACATGGTTTTGGCAGTGGACTGGGCGGTTTCTTGCCAGAAGATCCGGTTGGATGGCACCGGTCTTGCAATAACGGGAGCCGGTGTGGGGTGCGCTTGACCCGGTTATGCTCTCCACTCTACTCTGTGAATGCAGTGATCATCCTCGTATCTGGAGTGATTCCATGGCGTCTACAATTCAAATCCAGTCTGGTGCCCGCAACAGGGATCATTACGGAGTTTTTAATTTCCGTATTGAGCTGGAGGGTATCGATGTGGGCGGCTTTCAGAGTGTGGATGGCCTGGAGGTAACTATCGATGCCATCGAATACCACATATGTAATGAACGAATGGCGCGAAAGCGGCCCGGTCGTCCCAAGCTGGGAAACCTCACGTTCACCAAGGGATATGTGAACACCGACACCTTGTGGCGCTGGTGTGAGGAAATCATGAACGGAAAAGTTACCCGCAAGAGTGGTTCCATTGTTCTTTTGGACGACACCGGCATGAACGAACTATGTCGTTACAATTTCTTCGAAGCCTGGCCTGCAAAATGGAGCGGTTTCAAGCTTGATGGAAAGAGTAATGACGCCAGTGTGGAAACTCTGGAACTGGCCATTGAACGCCTAGAAAGGGTCTAAGCACCGGCCAGGAGACGATTTTTTCGGCATCGGTCTTAAGGGCGGCTATGCTCGTCCCGTTATGAAGGGCCTGTTTGTCACCATTCTGATGCTTTACGTCTTCGGCGTGCCGTCGATTACGTCGGCGGGAGTACCGCAGAGTATTTCTGTCGGTTCACACGGTGGTGGTGTTGTTGAAGGCGCTGCACGCGTACCTCGTGGTGATCCCTGGTTGCGAGTATTGAAGACCAGCCGCTCGCGACGCTACGATTATGGACATAGCCGCCTGGTAGGAGTTTTGTTGGATGTGGCCCAGCGGTATGGATTGCGTACCTGGCCCAACCGGCCACTCTGGATTGGAAATATTGGTGTGCGGCGAGGTGGAAAGATCACGCCATCCCGCTCCCATCAGATCGGACTGGATGTGGATATTGTCATCCCGGTCTTAGAGCCGCGTCGGCATCCGCCGGCGATCCGATCGGTCCAGCCTCCCCGGGAGAAGGACTCGCGGC
>CAUZEG010000051.1:0-19517 GCA_963578775.1 Myxococcales bacterium | reverse complement strand
CATCACCCCGGATGGTAGCGATACCGGCGATTCTTCGGAAGGCGACCAGGGTCCTCCTATACCCCCAGAACAAACGGTATCGGTCCTTGTTCTCCTCGATGATGTACCGGTTGAGAATACCAGCGTCATACAGGGCGGAAACCCTGCACGATGGCTTACAGATGCAGAGGGGAAAGTCACCACCACGATAGACACTACCGTTCCCGGCGATCTGTTTCTTATGGCTGTTCACCCCGATGCACGTGTCCTTGGTGACTACGTCTATCCGAACACAACGGAACTAACCATTGCCCTGGTCTCCTTCGATACCAGCGACAATCCCGACTATATATTCAAAGATCCAGGTGTGCCGGGTGAGAGCCATGTGATCGAAAAATGTGCCCACTGCCATCTTACCATCGCCGATACCTGGTATGACTCTGCCCACCGAACCTCCGCCAAGAACCCGATTCTGCACGACATCTATTCCGGTACGGCCAGAGCCTTCGATACAGAAGCTCTATGTCTGGAACGAACTGGATCCTGGGTCGAAGGCAAAGAGCCGGGCACGGGCGCGTCGATCATGCACTGTCAGGTGGCGGCTACGGTCCCCGGACTGACCGCCCTTTCAAGCCCTGGTTCCAATGGGAACTGCGCCGACTGCCATGCCCCGGGTATTGACGGCGAAATCGGCCAGCGAGATCTCCTGGATGCGGAAGGGTACGGCTACGAATACGGTGTTCATTGTGAGGTCTGTCACCATGTCGAATCGGTCGACCTGGCCGGTGGACCCGGCGTATCGGGTTCGCTCAAAATTCTTCGCCCCAGTGAGCTGGCCCCCTATCCCGGCATGGGCGAGTTCTTCCCTATGACCTTCTGTCCCGATGAGGATGTGCCCAATCTCTATATGGGCTGTGTTCCACGCGGACATTTTCATGAGTCCACATTCTGTGCCGGCTGCCACGAACTCAACCAGCCCTCCTTTGTACCCGAAGCCCCGGTGGATGAATCTCGATGGCCCAGCGGAAAGATTCCGGTGCACACAACCTATACGGAATGGGGTGGAAGCTCCCTGGCCGAGTTCATGTCCTGCCAGGCCTGTCATATGCCGCCCGCCGATGCCGAGGTCACCAACACAGCCGACCTTCAATTTTTCGGAGAAGCCAATACGGGCGTAACCGGTGGCTGGCCCCGACCTCCTGGTAGTGTCAATCTCCACACCTGGTCCGGTCCACGTAGCCCGGAAGCGTATAAGCTGGGTAACCCGCTCAATATCGCCGTAGAAAAGTCGTTGGTCGACAACCAGATCAGCGCCGCCGTTACGGTCTCGAATTCTGGTGCTGGTCACGCTATGCCAACGGGGGAACCCCTGCGTTCTCTTATTCTATGGGTTGAAGCCTCCTGCGGAACCGACAAGCTCCAGGCTATATCGGGCGACGCCATCCCGGATTTCGGCGGCTCCATTGCCTCGAAGTCCAGTCAGGAGGATTGGTCTCTATGGCCCAAGGCCACATCGGGAATGATCGTTACAGTCGTATCCACCACGGGCGAGTTCCACGACTACGAAGGCTATGGTCCCTTCGGAGATGGAACCTTCAACGCGACGGAGAAGGGAATGCCCGTCGAGCATGTTGTGGGCTCTGTTACCGTGGTATCCGTGAGCAGCGAAGGGCAGGTCACCTTTGATCAAGCCCTCCCCGAGGGCGACAAAGCCTATCTACTGCATAGCGTACCGACGGACGAAGGCGCTGTGCCCATGACCCTCGCCGGTAAATCCGGCTTTGCCTTTGCGCGCGTACTTACCGCGCCATCGGGTCTTCGAATGGTGCCTCACTTTGTCGCCAACGACGTGGCGAGTGATAACCGCATCGGGCCGCAGAAGAGCTGGACCTCGAACCATGTCTTCCAGGCCACCTGCGACGAGCCGACGATATCTGCGACTCTCATCAGCCGCGCCTACCCCTATTGGTTGGCCCAGGAGCGTGGCTGGGATATGCGCGACGCGATCATAGCCAATACGACGGAGTAACCGCCGTATTGGCTATTCGCGAATGCGTCTTCCAGGGGAAGCTCTACCGTGACAAAGTAGCGAACTACTCCGTCTCGCAGAACACAACCAGGTAGGAGATACGGCCCGCGACGACCGTACCGCTGAGCGTGCTCGTCTCGCTCGGTAGGCCATTGAAGACCGTCGTGCAGTCGTATCCGTCTGCCGTCACGCTGACCGAGACGACGCCCGTATCCACGTTGAAGAAGCCGACCGTTCCAGCATCGGTGGTTGTGGTGGCTTCGTCGTCGAAGATTCCGGCCCCGTCAGCCACGTCCGTCAATGTATTGTAGTACTTCGGGCCCTGGGCAGCGGTCCCGTCGTCCAGAGCAACAGTAGCACCATTCAGCCCCAAGCGAGTCCCATCTTCGTCGGCGGGTCCCCACGCGACAACGCCCACATGGCCTTTGTCGGGATCCGGTTCCTCACCCAGCGAGGTGGTAACCACCGCCACGATGTCCGACTTGGCCATGATGTAGGTTGCGGTCCCCATCGAAGTGGCGTCCGTAACGGTAAATTCCACCAGGAAGGGGAAGTAGTCTTCTTTGTCAGCCGTCAACTGCACTACGGTACCGTTTTCCGCGCCCCCTTCGAAGGTGGCGTTACCTAACGCGTCCGTTTCGACACAATCGACACCGTCCAGGTTGACGCAAACAGTGACCCCTTCGAGCGGCAACGATGTTACCCAGTCGTTGATTGTAATCACGCTGGTTGGGGGTTCTTCGACAACATCCGCTGACGTCGTATCTGTGGTTTCTTCGTCCTCGCTACACGCCACGCCGAATGCGCCCAGTGCCAGCAGGGAAAATAGAACGATAAATTTCTTCATTTGAGCCTCGTATGACCATTAATTCATGGGATTTATTGCCGTGCTTCATGCCATGGGATGGCAGACCTTGCAACTCTCTGTGCGGGTTCCGGGAATTCGCGACTAGCCCCCATTGCCCTGCATCGTCCCCGGTAGTATTCTCTAGCCGAACATTCGGGGGAACATCATGGGTCGCGTATTCTCTTTGCTGCTTTCTGCTCTTCTCATCGTCGCCATCGGTGGGCTGAGTGGGTGTGGGAAGAAAGATCCATGCAGGGGAGACGACTGGGAAAAGAAGGCAAAACGCGGCTGCAAAAACCTGGAAGGCGCGGACCTGGTGTCCGCGTACCTGCAGAAAGTAAACCTGGAAGGCGCGAACCTGGAAGGCGCGAACCTGTGGGGCGCGGACCTTTATTATGCGGATTTTACCAACGCAAAATTGCACGACGCGGATTTAAACGGCGCGAGATTGATCGAAGCGAACCTTAATGGCGCGGACTTAAGCGGTACGAACTTAAGGAGCGCGAACTTGAGGCACGCGAAATTAATTAATGCCAACCTGACTGGGGCGAACCTGACCAACGCAAAAATGCACGACGTGAATTTGACCAAAGCGACCCTAAAAGGCACGAACCTGGAAGGCGCGGTCATGAACTACTCAAAGCTGGCCTACGCGGACCTGACCGATGTGACCTGGGACGACACTACCTGCCCGGACGATACAAATAGCGACACAAACGGGGGCAGCTGTTGTGGGCATTTTAATGGGAAAGGACCAAGTGCAGGTTGTTCCGATTCCCAGCGCAAATACAAGATAAAGCCCGATAGTAGCGCAACCGCTTCCCAGCGGAAATACAAGATAAAGCTCGGTAGTAGCGAAGCCGCTGGCTTCTGCAAGAGAGAGGATATTGCCAAAGCCGTGCGGCGTCGTGCTGGAGCCATTCGTTCCTGTTATGAAAAACAGCTTATGATCGATCCGCAGCTCAAGGGGAAAATCATGATGCAGTGGAAGATTGGTCTCGACGGCGGTGTGAAATCTGCGAACGCCACGGGCGGCTCGCTGAAAAATCGGAAGGTCGTCCAATGCGTCGAACGTATCATTCGTAGAATGCGCTTTGTTAAGCCGGATGGTGGTGTATGTGTCGTCCGCTGGCCCTTTGTATTCAACGCCGGCGACTAGCCCCCCATTGCCCGGCATCGTCCCCGGTAGTATTCTCTACCCGAATATTTGAGAGAACATGATGTCTCGTTCGCTTGCCTGCCTTGTAGTTGGGCTATTTGGTGCCGCCTTCTTGATGTTGCCCATCACTGATGCCTTGGCTGCAGGATGTCCTACAGGCACAAGCCTTAAGATAATAACTGATGATGGGGGCGGTGAATCACGTGAATGCATGACCCCTATCGGGAAGCGAGAAGGACCGTGGACATGGTATTACCCTAATGGCGACATGGGGATAGAGGGTTCATATAGGAACAACAAAAGGCACGGGAAATATACCTCTTGGTACGAGAATGGTCAGAAGCACGAAGAAGGCGAATACCGGAACGGCAAGAAACGTGGGAAGTGGCCCTCTTGGCACGAGAACGGGCAAAAGTACGAAGAAGGGGAATACAAAGACGGCAAAAAGCACGGCGAAAAGCACGGCAAATGGACCATCTGGCACAAAAACGGGAAGAAGAAGGCCGAAGGGGAATACCGTGACGGGAAAAAGCACGGCAAATGGACCTTTCGGTTGCCAACCGGAGAGATAGAAAAAGTCCTACAATGCAATATGGGCAGGTGCACGCCCGCGAAGTAAGCTGCCCCCCATTGCCCTGCATCGTCGCCCATACGGTCGAAGCCGAGGCGATGGCACTCAGCCCCACCAAACCGGGAACGGCGTAGATCACGATAACCCACCGATGGGAACCCTCGGCGGAGTATTGGATCTTGTTGGAAACCTTCCTGACCGGCCTGGTTATGGGCGTCGCCATTCCGCGGCTCGGCGTAGCCTTTCTTCCGGCCATCGGGGCATATCTGGCCCTCCGTCTCTACCATGTCTCGGCCCCGAACCATCGGACCATCGGTGTCGGGATCTGCGTAGGGATCCTCGGTTTCAGCCTGGGCGTCCTCCGCTCCCCGCATATCCCCGCCTACGAGAGCCGCGACGGCTATCACGACCAACTGCGCGGTCATATTCCGGACTACAACTCGCCTATGACTCCGAAACAGCTGGTACCGGTGCAGATCACGAGTACCCCACAGCCAACCTTTCGCGGATTCTGGCAGGCGGGGCAATCCGCAGCAGGGCCAATTCGACTCTATGCCTGGCGCACCAGCCAACCCCTTCCGGTCGGTAGTAAAACCGTCGCCCGCTGTAGCCAGAAACGGGCCAGAGGCCGGCCTATCACATGTGAACCCGTCCCCGATGGGATCCTGTTTCGACCGGTCCCCAGTCTTCGCGATCGTGTCGCCCTTCGCCGACTCGAAGTGATCGATACGTTCCTCGGGTCCCAGCCAACCAGCTCGCGGCGACTGGCCGCTGCCCTCGCTAGCGGAAGCCGTGCAGTGGTGCCCCGAATCGAGGTCGACCAATTGGCACGTATGGGGCTTTTACATCTATGGGCAGTCTCCGGCCTGCACATTGCCATCTTTGCGGGCGCATTCGTCTGGGGCTTTCGGTGGCTATGGTACAGACTCTGTCCGGGCCGGACCCGACCTGCACCTTTGATGGTAGCCACCCTTCTGACTATTCCGCTTGTGGGCCTGTACGGACTCTTCTGTGGGCTTGGTCCCTCTGTAATTCGAGCCGAGATCGCCTTCCTGCTATACGCCGTCCTGCTTTGGTCGAGACGCCCCATCCGCCCCCATATCATCCTACTCGGCACGGTAACCCTCGAGCTCGCGTTACCCATATCAGCCCTGGCTCGCCCGGGAGCCGTTTTGAGTCACTGTGCTGTCCTTGGGATCGTGGTGGCTTTTGCGCAGAGACGAAAACCACCGACCAAGCGCATTATGCGCTTTTTCGGCCCACTATTACGCACCAGTATTGCCGCGACAATAGCCACCGCTCCGATCCAGATCTTCTATTTTTCGTGCCTTGCACCGGTCGGTCTGTTGATGGGTCTGGCCTTGATCCCCTGGGTATCCCTGGTCGCCCTGCCCCTCGCCACCCTTACCACTATGGCTGTCACACTGGGCCTTCCCCATGCGCTTAGCGACTTCCTGGCAAGTACCTGCGGACTCGCGATTTCCGCTTCCAGTTGGCTCATCCATGCAGTAGACCGCCCCGGACTTCGGATAACCGTGCCCACCGAATTGGCACCGACCGCCGCTGTTCTAGCGATTCTTGTTCTCGGTTGTAGCTCCCTTCGGAGACTTCCCCGCTGGCGAAGAGCACTCTGGCCAATCGTGGGATTGACTCTCGTGTTCGCTCTTTCTATGCAGCTTCCCAAGACCCGACTTACGACTCTAACCGCCTTTAATGTAGGGCATGGTGATGCGTTCCTAATCCAGACATCGGATGGGCGCTCAATCCTGGTGGACGCAGGACCCGGACACCCCAATGGCCAGCGGGCCCCGCTCTCACCCGAACGTCTACGGCGGGCCGGGGTGAACAAACTGGACCTTCTGGTTTTAACCCACCGACACCCGGACCATTATGGGGGCGCCTTTCGGATCCTGAGAGATATACCCGTATCACGCTGTCTGGTCGCCGACGTTCCCCCATTGGACACATCCTCGGACTGGGATCATCTGGTCGCTCTGATGGCAAAGGTGAACTGCACCGTGGTTCGTCTCAAAGTCGGCGAGACTATCCAGATTGGGAAAAGTCGGCTGGACGTACTCTGGCCCAGCGGGAGCTCCGAAGCCGCCGTCTCACTGGCGACCGAAAACGACCGTTCCCTGATGGCCCATCTGCAAACCCCGGATGGTTCTATCTGGATCTCGGGGGACCCACCCCAGGCGGTCGAGGCCCAGGCGATGGCACTCAGCCCCACCCAGAAAACCGGTGGGGTTCTGCTGGTTCCCCATCATGGCAGCCGAACGTCCTCGAGCCCCGCGCTCCTCGACTCTATACAACCCAGCGCAGGCCTCGTTTCCCATCGGCGCTCTCTGGCTTTCGATGTGGTTCAACGCTACCGTGCACGCCATATTCCCCTATGCGGTACACAGCCGGGTGGAACGGTCCGTATCCAGCTGCAATCCGGGAATATCCGGCTTCCATGGGGCTGTAAATAAAAATTCGTGGGAGCTAATACCACTAAATCCCACAGGCATGTCTTCTAGAAAAAAACAGCCTATAGAAGGCTAACAGGGGACGTTAAACGGAGTTTTGCAACTAGGCAAATTTTTTTGATTGACACCAGAACCATGATGCTAGACTATAAAAGTGGTTCTGAGTGTTATTCAGGCCCATTATTGGGAGAAGACGTGTTTGACGGGCGCAAAGATCACACCCTGGATGCTAAGGGTCGCGTGAGCGTACCGGAGCGGTATCGCAACATTCTGCAGAGTCAGGATGCCCGAGAGATCTTTCTTACGCAGAGCGCGGTCCGCGATCGTATATGTATTACGGTCTGGCCCCCAGATGAGTGGAAGTCTTTTCTTGAGCGTATCAACGCCATTGCTCCGTCCCATCCCACTCGCCAATACCTCGACGACATCGTTCTATCGACCAAAGAGGTCTGTAGTTTCGACACAAACGGACGGATTCTGATTCCACAGCATCTCCGTCTGTTCGGAGACCTGGATGGTCAGGCTCGCTTTGTTGGTCGCGGAAAGACTTTTGAGATCTGGAACCCGGCGAAGCACGAGGCGCTCCTTCAGGCGCATCGTGAGAACACCACCATCGATAATGAACTTCATCTGTTCGGAGTGTGAAAACGTATCACCACCCCGTATTGTCCAAGGAGGTAATCACCTTGCTCACATCAGCCACAGGAGCTGGCTGGATCGTTGATGGCACCGTTGGGGGTGGGGGCCATACCGAAGCGCTGCTGCAGAACACAGAGGATACCGTACGGGTGTTGGGGATTGACCGCGACCCGTCCGCTATCAAAGCAGCAACCGAACGTTTGCAGTCCTTTGGGGAACGAATCTGTCTTAAATCGGGCCGTTTTGGTGATCTCGACCAGATAGCCCACGAAGTCGGAGCGACTCCCGTACTGGGTATTCTGTTGGATCTCGGAGTCTCGTCTGCCCAATTGGATCGCGCCGAGCGGGGCTTCAGCTTCCGCCAGGAAGGCCCGCTCGATATGGACATGGAAGGTCGCGGCCAGGAACGCGCCCTCGAGGTACTTCGTAGCCTCTCGATACACGAATTTACAGAAGCTCTTCGAGCCTATGGTGACGTACCCCGTCCCGGCACTGTCGCGCGCGTGGTCATTGAGAAGATCCGTGACAATCAGATCTACACGACAACCGATCTGGCCGAGCTCGTCGAAGCCGAATTCGGTTGGCTACGTAAGGGAAACCGTCACCCGGCGACTCGGGTCTTTCAAGCTCTGCGCATGGTCGTAAACGACGAGGTCGGTGAGCTTGAGCGCGCCTTGCAGGCCATACCATCGACTTTGAGTCCAGCTGGCGTCGCAGTGGTGATCTCCTACCACTCGGTGGAAGACCGGATCGTAAAGAACTGCTTCCGGGAACTCCGCCGAGGCGGTGGCTTCAAAATATTAACCCGCAAACCCATTACCCCTTCCGAACAAGAAACCCGCGAGAACGCCCGCGCCCGCAGCGCCAAGCTTCGCGCCATTCAACGCATTCAGGACTAACCCCGTGCCCGCTACCCAACTACGTAAGAAACTAAAAAGTGAAAATCCTAACGGCTTCTGGCTCGCATTTGTGCTGACCCTCTTCGTACTGGTCGCACTGGGGGTTCACCGCGTGTCCATGGAGTACAGGGTTCTTCACCACGGCTTTATCAAGGCCGAGGCTGCCGAATACAACCGTGAACTACGAGAACAGGATCGAAGACTACGTGTGGAGATCGCCGCTACGAAGATGCTTCAACGTATTCAGGAACTCGGTAAAAACCACCACAGCATGCGTTTCCCGCGCCGCGGAGAACGGATCAATGTGAAACTACTGGAGAGACCATAATGACCCCCGAAAGCCCCCGTCGCAATCACCTCCCCTTCGGCTGCGCCATGATCATACTGTGCATAGCCCCCGCTCTGCTCAGCATTGGTTGTATAACGCCATCCGTCACCGGCAAGACCAAGTCCGCCAAAGAAAGTCCGGCTCAATTCCACTACACAATGGCCACCGGGCTTATCTACGAGAAGAAGGCCGTTCCGGCTCTGAAGGAACTCGGTATCGGCCTTCAGAAAGACCCGAACCATGCCCTATCGCATTATCTGACTGGTTTTCTCTATATGGGACGGAAGAATTTCTCGGAATCCGTCGTTCACCTGAAACGAGCCCTTGAACTCGACCCCACACTTCTCGAAGCCCGCAATACTCTGGCCGCCTCGTATATGGGGCTAAGACGTTGGCAGGACGCACTCGATACCTTGCTTCCACTAGTCCAAGAACCTCTCAACCCCACGCCATGGCTGGCCCATAACAATATCGGCTGGTCCTATTTCAAACTCGGACACCATATTAAATCCGTACAGCACCTCGAAATGGCCATCTTCCATAAGAAGAAGTTCTGCCTTGGCTACTATAATCTTGGACTGGTTCTAAAAGCTCGCGGCCGTCTTGAACATGCGCGGCTTCGACTCGAACAGTCGCGCAAACTCTGCCCCCATCATGCCAAGACATTACTGGAACTGGGGGATGTCTACGAAGCTCTATCACGAAACTCCGACGCCCAGAGTGTGTATCGGCGTTGTCGAAAGATCGCCGAGGGGACCCTCCTCGGTGAACGATGTAAGACACGTGAGGGCAGCCTTCAATGAGACGCAATCACCTTAAGAAGACCCCGAAAAAGAGCGCCGCATCGGATGGCTTTCGATGGACACGGGCGTACGGGGTACTTTTTTTTATCGGCCTGGGTTTTTCGCTCATCGGGTTCCGGGCCCTACAGGTACATGTTTTCGAACGAGCGGAGTTCAAGAAGCCTGCCGATCGAAACGCGCGTGGAGCCATGGTATTCCGCACCCGCCGGGCCGACGTAACCGACCGTCATGGCGAAATCCTGGCCACAAGCCTCAAATCCTGGGCTCTAGTTGCCAACCCCCGAAAGGTCATCGACCCCCAGGCTACCGCTCATCTCCTGGCTCCGATCCTGAAGATGGAAACCGAGCGCCTGGTTCGGATTCTGAGTAAGAAAGGATCCTTCACCTTCATAGTCCATCAGGTGTCGAAGAACTCCTATTTGACCGTCATGGATCTAAAGCACGACAAGCGAACCGCAGATCTCATGACGGGCCTTTGGTTTGATCCCGACTATAAACGCCATTATCCCAAGCGACATCTGGCTGCCCAGATCCTTGGTTGGACGTCCCCCGATGATCGCGGTTATACGGGGCTTGAACTGGGACTCGACCGCCGATTCGATGAACAGATCATGGGAGAGAAGACTCGCGTCACCGCCTTGCGAACCGGCCTGAAACGTGGACCGGGCGCAAGTAGTATTGCCCTCCTCAGCACCGTCCTTCCAATATTACAATCCGAACCCCTGCAGGTGGAGACCACTATCGACGCTGGTCTTCAGGAGCGGGTCGAACAGATCCTCGATGATACGGTGAGCACCAACTTCGCGCGAAGGGGAGCTGCCATCGTCTACGATGTCCGAACGGGAGAAATTCTGTCCTTTGCCCACGCACCTCGCATCAATAACAACGACCGATTGACGGCCCCCAAGAGCCACCGATTACCCTGGGGCGCTATCGATGTATTCGAGCCGGGATCAGTATTGAAGGTGTTCACTTTTGCCGCAGCCCTGGATTCCGGTGCCGTGACCCCCGACACCATGATCGACACCCACGGCGGCCATCTGCGCATCGCCGACGCCCAGATCAGCGACCTGAAAAAACTAAAACGAGCCTCGGTTCGCGATGTCTTGCGATACTCCTCCAACGTGGGAACGGTAGAAATTGCTCGCTCCACGGGTCAGGAACACCTCCAGAAAATGCTGCGAAAGGCCGGCTTCGGACAACCCACTGGACTTCCCATCCCCTATGAAGCGTCCGGAATCGCCCAGCTGTCCAGGAGATGGGACCCGGTCACCTTCGCCAATATCGCCTTTGGTCAGGGGATAGCCGTCTCCGCCATACAGCTCGTACGAGCCTTCGCCGCCTTTGGTAATGATGGAGATATGCTCGTCCCCCATCTGGTTCGCACGGTTCGAGATCATAACGGCGAAGTCGTATACGAGGCACGCCGAACCATCGCCGAGCGACTCGTTACACCCGAAACAGCCCACACCATGCTCGAACTGCTTGGCGGGGTCGTAAGCCGTGGAGCGACGGGGCGCCGTGCAGCAATCCAGGACTGTAATGTCGGCGGTAAAACAGGTACTGGGCAACAGATTGTGAAGGACCCGGAAACCGGTATTGCGCAATATAGCTCAGAAGCAGAAGTCGCGAGTTTTGTTGGCTTCGTTCCCATCGAAAACCCCGAAATTGCAATCTACGTGGTCATCGATCGCCCGATCGGAGAGCAGGGTGGTGGGGCCGTGGCGGCACCCGCCTTCGCAAAGATAGCGGATACATGCCTCGATCTTCTAGGCCTGCGTCCCTGCGAAACAGCAGGCACCTCCATCCCGTATCGAACCAACGTCCCTCCAAAGATGGGAGCGCGGACAAAATCCCCGACAATCGCTATAACAACAGCCCCGCCGATCCCGGGAACGATCGTTGTTCCCGACGTACGGGGCCAAAGCCTGCCTAAAGCGGCGGAGGTCTTGGGTTATGAAGGCTTGAATGTACGAATCGTTGGAACCGGCGTGGTACATGAACAACGCCCTGGAGCCGGCACCGTAGTCTCTACGGGAACGCCCATTCAAGTATTTGCCGCCCTACAAGCAGAGGGGATTCGTGCGCTTGAGTGACCTTCATACAACGACCGCGGCGTCAGCCCACTGGATTGGCGCGGGCACGGATCCCGACATCGCATATGTGACCCTGGACTCGCGTAAAGCCGTCCCTGGCAGTCTATTTGTTGCCCTGAAGGGTACGATGCATGATGGGCATGATTACCTGGTCGCGGCCGCAGATAAGGGCTGTTCTGCGGTACTTGTATCCGATCCGGACAAGTCGAAAGAGCTTTCCATTCCTGTCCTGGTGCATCCCTCCCCTCGAACGTTGATTGGACCCATTGCATCAAAATTACAGAACGACCCTTCTGCGTCGATTTCAGTGGTAGGAATCACGGGCACGAACGGCAAAACAACTACGGTAGAGATTCTTGCGGCAGTAGAACGCGCGCATGGGGAGCAGGTCGGCACCCTGGGAACTCTCGGAGCAAGAATCGGGGAGACAGAACTGAGGACGGGTTTTACAACCCCGGAAGCGCCAGAGCTGCAGCAGTTACTGGCCGATATTCGGGATGACGGCTGTAGCCACGCCTTGATGGAGGTTTCCTCCCACGGAATCGCCTCTCATCGCATCGATGGAATCTCCTTCCGCGTGGGAGCCTTTACCAATCTGTCGCAGGACCATCTCGACTTCCACGGCACGATGGAAGCCTACGCAGAAACCAAGGCCCGGTTCTTTCTGGAACACCTGCCAGCCTCAAAGGACTGTACCGGTGCGGTAATCAATATTGACGATCCCTTCGGCCACGATCTGGTGCAACGGCTCAAAAGCACAAATGTGGACGTCTTCCCCGTCAGCCGCAAAGGTCATCCAGACGCCAGAGGAACCACAGAAAACATTGTCATGAACACAACCGGGGTCAAGGGCACCTTACGGCTTGATGACCGCCATATCGAGTTCTCCAGTCCCCTCCTCGGTGATCATAATCTTGAAAATATTCTCGTCGCGGCTGGCTGCGCCACACTCCTTGGAACAAAGGACTCCGCCATCGTAGACGGACTCGCTGGAATTCCCTTTGTTCGAGGTCGTCTGGAAGCAATTCCGAACGATAAGGGCATCCACATCATCGTCGATTACGCCCATACTCCGGAGGCCTTAGAGCGAACTCTTGGAACCCTTCGTTCCATCGCTACAAAGCGAATCATCTGCGTTTTCGGATGTGGAGGAGACCGCGATCAAGACAAACGGCCGCAAATGGGACATGCAGCGGCATCCGGCGCAGACATTCTCCTGGTCACTTCCGATAATCCACGTTCGGAGGATCCCGGAACCATCGCAGAGCAGGTCGTGGCGGGTATTCTGCAAGCAGGCTGCTCAGCCTACGGCGAACAGACCTCCGGGTACCTGGTCGAACTGGATCGGGCCGCCGCGATTCGCAAAGCGATCGGGCTGGCCGAGTCGGGTGATGTGGTCCTGATCGCCGGGAAAGGCCACGAAGAGACCCAGGTAATCGGCGATCGCGTACGCCCCTTCTCGGATCATACGGTAGCCCGAGCCATCCTCGAAGAGTCGAACGGCGGAGGCACTCCATGATGCCCGCCATGATAACACCTCACCTGCCCGACACTCCGGGGTTTTCTGCCAGCTGGATTGCAGACGCAGTCGGTGGGCGAATCGTTCGCGGAAGCCCCAACGATATCGCTATCGGCGTGCAGACGGATACCCGAAAGCCGCTAACTGACGCTCTTTTCTGCGCGCTCCGCGGACCCAATCACGATGCCCATAATTATCTGGAGCAGGCTGCTGCTGCTGCTGGATTCCTGATCGACGAACCTGGACTTGCCCGCTATCCCCTGCCGAACGGCAATAGTTTCGTCATTGCCGTAGCCGATACGTCAGAGGCGCTAATCGACCTGGCGCGGGCGTATCTGCGGAAGTTGGATCCGCGGGTGGTCGCCGTGACCGGTAGCGCAGGTAAGACAACCACGAAGGACCTGATCGCGACGCTTCTGCTGGGGCAACGCGTACACGCCACCATCGGTAACTTCAATAATCGCATCGGCCTCCCCTTGAGCATCTTATCCGCTCCGCCGGACACCGAATTCTTTGTGGCGGAGATCGGAATCAGCGAACCCGGTGAAATGGACGAACTTGCCGCTCTGGTCATGCCCGAGATCTCGGTATTGACGCATGTGGCGGCAGCCCATCTTGAAGGTCTCAAATCGATCGAGATCATTATGCGGGAAAAAGGACGAATATTCGCACATATGCGCCCCGACTGTCCGACAACAGCGATCGTCCCCGCCGACTTGCCGGCGCAGGGTCATACCTATGCCGCACAGGCTTCGCAGGTCTGGCACTTCGCTTCCCCGGGAACCGACCCGAATACTGAAGCCCATGCAGACGGACTGCAGTGGGATGGAGACGCCTATCGTGGACAGGTTCGAGTGGGCACCGATTCCTTCGATGTAAACCTGCCGCTACCCGGGCAACATAATATTAAGAACCTGCTTGCGGCATTGCTCGCTGTTCGGGCCCTTGGAGTCGACCCCAACCTAAGAGCATTGGAGACCTTTCTTCCCAGCGGACATCGTTCGCAACTCCTCGACCTCGGCGAGTTCCGTATTCTCGACGATTGCTATAATGCCAACCCGGATTCCGTGATCGCGGCACTGAAGACTGCCATTCAAATCGCACGACCCGGACGGGCGCATGCGGTCCTGGGCTCTATGCTTGAACTCGGTGACGCCTCCACCAGGCTGCATGCAGAGGTGGGAGCCACAGCCGCGGAACTCGGGATCGGCTCGCTGGTTGGTTTCCGAGAGTTTGGAGAACATTCCGTCAGAGGGGCCCAGTCCGCCAACCCGGCACTGGCCACCCTTACGAGCTCCGATCCCAGCGAAGCTGCTACCTTTGCCTTAGGACACGCCGCCCCGGGAGACGTGATTCTTCTCAAAGGATCACGCGGCAGCCATACCGAAGATGTCCTGGACGCCTGCTCCTCAATCCTCACCGCGCCGCAGGAGGATTGACGATGTTTTTATGGCTACAAGAGACATTCCAATCCGACTTCAGTCCATTTCGTGTCTTTGGTTTCGTCACTTTCCGTACCCTCGGTGCCCTGCTGACCGCATTGTTGTTCACCGTATTTCTCTATCCGAAATTTATACGGTCACTCCAGTCACGGCAGATCGGAGAATCCATCCGCGACGACGGGCCAGAACGGCATCAACAAAAACAGGGCACACCCACCATGGGCGGACTGCTCATTCTCATCGCGGTACTCCTGTCCGTACTGCTATGGGCCGATCTCAAAAACCCATTTATCCTATGCACAACCACCCTATTCGTCTCCTTTGGCTTCGTCGGTTTCTTTGACGATTACGCCAAACTCTCCGGAAATAAGAACGGGCTTTCCGGAAAATTACGACTGCTTATCGAATTCGCCCTTACAGGGATTGTCCTGGCGCTATTCCTTGAACACGCAGCAGGTCCCAATACCACCGAATTGTACATCCCCTTCGTAAGTGTCGAACGGTATTCTCTCGATCTCAACAGCTGGGTGTACGGCTTCTTTGCTGCGATCATTATCGTCGGCACCGCCAATGCAGTGAACCTGACCGATGGTCTGGACGGCCTGGCTATTGGCCCAACAATCGTGTCATCCGGGACCTTTCTGATTCTGGCCTACGCCACCTCTTCCGGATTGATTCTCTGCACCAACTATGACGCCGAACTCAACACCTGCCTGTCCCTCAAATCTCTGGGGGATTACCTGATGATTCCCCATGTGGTTGGTGTCGAGGAATTGACCGTTTTCGCGGCCTCCTTGATGGGGGCTGGTATCGGCTTCCTCTGGTACAACACCTTCCCTGCCAGCATCTTCATGGGAGACGTCGGGGCCCTCTCGGTCGGCGCCGCCCTCGGAACGCTCGCCGTCCTCACAAAAAACGAACTTCTGTCCGCGATCATCCATGGCTTGTTCCTACTGGAAGCCGTGAGCGTCATTGTACAGACCACGTCCTATAAATTGACCGGGAAACGCGTATTTCGCATGGCTCCCATTCACCACCATTTTGAAATGAAAGGCTGGGCTGAACCCAAAATCATCGTCCGCTTCTGGGTGGTCAGCATCCTGCTGGCACTTATTGCCCTCGCCTCTCTCAAACTTCGCTAATCATGACCACTCGCCACGCAAAGATCGTCACTCGACCCAAGGCCCTGAATGTCCGGCCAGTGGATCCAATCCTGTTGGGTGCCATCCTGATGCTTATGGCCATAGGTCTGGTTATGGTCTACAGCGCTTCGGTTCACGCTGCCACCATCAAACAAGGCAACGGTGCCTATTATTTAACGCGGAGTCTGGTGTACGTGACGCTGGGTCTGATCACCATGTGGGTCACGTCCCGGATCCCCTACCAGAAGATACAGGCCGCCGTACCGATCCTGATACTCGCCTCCGTCGTGATGATGCTGATGATTCCATTTTTTGGCTACACTGCCGGTCGGGCCCAGCGGTGGTTCAATCTGGGCTTCGTCATGTTTCAGCCCACCGAGTTCGCCAAGCTCGCTCTCGTGATTTATATGGCCCATATTGCCCACGCCAAACGTAAGACGCTGGCCTCCCTTACCCGTGGCTATCTGCCCCCATTGATGGTCGCTGGAGTCTTGATGGTCACAGCCCTGATGCAACCGGACTTCGGCTCAGCGGTGATCTTCGGGGTTCTGGTGGTCACCATGCTCTTCGTAGCGGGTACCCGGCTTGCGTATGTGGCCCTCACCTTCCTCATAGCGGTCCCGACGGTTCTCCACCTGATTTTACATAACACCATGCGCTGGAAACGGTTAACGGCCTTTCTCGATCCATCCGCATATCAGCATGACGCTGGTTTTCAGACCATAAATAGCCTTGCGGCCATTGCGAATGGTGGTATCGACGGCATTGGGCTGGGTGCAGGCCAACAGAAGGTCGGCTATATTCCGGAAGCCCAAACGGACTTCATTGTAAGTGTAATCGGCGAAGAACTGGGACTGATCGGAATCGCTTTGGTTCTGATCTTGTACGCCATCGTATTCATTCGAGGGCTGAAGGTCGCACGGCAGGCCCCCGACTCCTTTGGCCAGGCCCTTGGCTTTGGAATCATCCTCCTCCTCGCCATCCAGGTCTTTATCAACTTCGGCGTAGCGTATGGGGTGTTGCCTACCAAAGGATTGACCCTACCCCTTATATCCTATGGCGGCACCAGCATGCTTATGACCTGTATCGCCATCGGTATCCTGCTTCATCTGTCCCGAGCACCGGATGAACAACGAAGTAAATTGCCTCGTAATCCGGTAGAAAACCGTGGAGCCGTCCCCTTGGATCTGGCGGGGGGAACGGCATGAGTCGGCAAGGCACCATCGTCCTGACAGGTGGCGGAACAGGCGGCCACATCATGCCAGCCCTGGCCGTCGCCGCCGCGTTGCGCGCCCAGGCCCCAGACGTGGAGCTCCATTATGTAGGAACCCGGGGGGGGATGGAGGAGTCCTTCGCCAGAGATCACGGGATCGAGTTCCATGGCCTGAAGCTCTACCCCTTCTTTGGAAAACCCATATTGACGAAAATCCGGGCCCTGGTGACGCTACCCGGCTCCCTTTGTTCGGCCTATCGGCTGCTAAAGAAGCTACGCGCCCAGGTAGCTGTCGCCTTTGGTGGCTATGTTTCCGCTGCGGTAGGAGTCGTGGCCCCGCGTATGGGCATTCCTCTCGTCGTGCAGGAACAAAACGCGATTCCAGGGCGGACGACTCGGATGTTATCCAAGCGATCCCTCATCATATGTGCCGGTCTACCCGCCGTCGTGGAGCATCTGCCCAAAGCAACCGTTCTTGTAACGGGAAATCCGGTACGACCCGACATCGAGGCCGTCGGTGGCGAAGACCGGCCTCCCCTCAACCCGCTACGGCTTTTGATCATGGGGGGCTCTCAGGGTGCCGCCTTCCTCAATGAAAACGGACCGGCAGTAGCCGCCTTGCTGGCTTCGCGCGGACATGAATTACAAGTACACCATCAAATTGGTCGAGGAAACCTCGACGAAGTCCAGACCGCCTACAAGAACATCGCCATCCACGCATATGTGGAACCATTCATCGCGGATATGGCGGCGGCCTATCGAAACTGTCATATCGCTCTGGCACGTGCCGGAGCTCTCTCCGTGTCGGAACTGTGGACATCTGCAACACCGGCGGTCTTTGTGCCCTTCCCGTACGCAGTGGATGACCACCAGACGCATAACGCCGCATCCATGGTGGAAACCGGTGCTGCGTCGGTCATCCAACAAGATGAATGCAGCGTGGAAAACCTTTGCGACGCGTTGGAATCCCATTGTGCAACGGCTGACATCTATGCGGAGCGTCGGCAGGCATTACGCGACAGTGCACCGCAACGCGCCGCTGAAGAATGCGCTCGCCAGATTCTTCGAACTCTGGAGCCGGGAGGTGAGGCATGACTTCCCGTGATTGGAACAAGCTCGGGGAAGCTCTCACAACCCAGACCGACGGGAATGTATGGGCCAATGAACCCATGTCCAAACATACTTCCTGGCGCACGGGTGGACCCGTTCGCGCCTTTGTAGAGCCGAAAACACCTGCGGGCTTCGAATCCGCCCTGACCTGGGTACGCGAACAAAATATCGACCACATTATCCTCGGGGCCGGCTCGAATGTTTTGTGGGCCGACCAACCGTACGGTGGCGTTGTACTGCACACCGAAACGGCATTGGATGAACTCATATTTCTTTCCAGTGACACCATGAAAGCCGGGGCCGGTGTTCGACTCAACCGGATCCTCACAAATGCCATGGAACGGGGGCTGGGGGGATTTGCGTTCATGTACGGTATACCAGGCACTGTTGGCGGTGCCGTTCGCATGAACGCAGGCACCAGCATTGGAAGCATGAACGATGTGCTTATCGACGCCCTCGTCGTAGATGGCGTCGGCAACTCGGCCTGGATTGATAAAGAAGACCTCAACCTCGAATATCGCTCGAGCAACCTCGGTCCAGGCGACGTAGTCCTCGAGGCCCGCCTCAAGTCCACTGGATCTTTTAGCGCCGAAGAAAAAGCGGCCCTGAAGAGTGCGAAAGAATATCGACGTGCTACCCAGCCGCTTCAATTCCCGAGCGGTGGCAGTGTCTTCAAGAATCCACCCCAACATAAGGCTGGAGCACTCATCGAACAGGCCCAGCTCAAGAAACGACGTGTAGGCGGGGCCGAAGTGAGCTCATTGCACGCCAACTTCATCATTCAAGACGGTAGCGCTACCAGTGACGACATTCGTCAGTTGATTCGCGAAGTGCAGGCAGAAGTATTCCGTGTCCATGAAGTCTGGTTGGAGCCGGAAGTACAATTCCTGGGCCCGTGGTCAGAGGAGGATGTCGATGCGACGTAACCCTCAACGAAAAAACCGGCGTCAAACCAGCCTCTTCCGACGAGTACAAGGCGGAGGACTGAATATTCTTCTCAGCTTACACCGTGTCTTACCGGGCATCGTCCTCTTTGTTGTAATGGCCGCCGTTCCCTGGTTGGGACATGCCTCCTGGCGATATCTATCCCACAGCCCGTTTTTTGAAATCCGCCATGTCGTCGTGCGTGGGAATCATCATGTTCCAACCGAGAATGTCCGCCAGATTATTGCTTCCGTCAGTGGTGAGAACGTTTTGAAACTCAACAAAGATCGTATTGCAACGGCGTTGATAGCGACCGGTTGGGTGAAACGCGTCGACATCTCCAGAGACC
>CAUZEG010000050.1:0-19631 GCA_963578775.1 Myxococcales bacterium | reverse complement strand
CGTCCCAGTTCACCCACCGATATATTGCGAATGATCAACGCCACGTGCCAGCCCCCGGTATCGAAGTCGTGTCGCTGCGTCCGGCACCATCCAGAATACCGCCACCCACAAGTGTCTGAAGGACACAATCGAGGAACGATTCCTGTATCGCCCGCTCCTGATACGGGATACCAAGAGAGCGAGCACCGTTCCGCAAACGATCACTCAATTGAAGTTGTGCTTGTGCCAGCCGCCGGGCCACGGCAGGCGTCAGTGTCAACTCCAGATGTCCCCCCGTTTCCACGTCTTCAATTCGGAGATCTCCAAGGGGGCGTGGATGTCGTTCGCGAAGATCAACGAGCCGAATAAACGCGCAATCAAAGCCTTCATGTCGCAGGAAACCAAGTCCCCGTAAAAGGCCTTCCTCGTCATAACCATCGCTGATCAACAGGACCAACCCGCGCTTGGGAGCCTTGCCAACGGTCTCGGTAAGTGCCCGGTACAAATCCGTCTCACCACCGATCTTGGCCTTCTCCAGAAAGCGTAGAATCCGCAAGACCTGCCCCCGACCCCGTACCGGTCGGAACCGTTCCTGCACCCGATTGTCGACCAGTTCGATTCCGACCCGGTCCAGATTTACCAACCCGATAAATCCCAGGGCGGCCGCAAGACGTAAGCCCCGGCGCAGACGAGACGGGATACCGTCATAGCCTCCGGCCATCATCGAATTCGAGACGTCCACCACAATATAGATATAGAGGTCTTCTTCCTCCTCGAAGCGGCGGATCATCAACCGATCAGTACGGGCCGCCACATTCCAATCGATCCGTCGCAGATCGTCCCCCGGTACGTACTCCCGGTGGTCCGCGAACTCAAACCCCGTCCCCAGGACGCGGCTTCGATGTGCCGCTTGAAGCAACCCAGCAAACCGTTTTCGAGCTAGAATTGCCAGATGCTCGAGCAGGCGTGGGAATCCCTCATCAAACAGAGGCGGTGCTTGCTCCAGATCACTATCGGCCGCCCGTGTTTTACCAAACAACTTCACGACAATCTCCCCTTAGAGGACGGCCTCAAGTCGAGCTTCGTTACTGATCAAGCGCAAGATATCGTCCGTACGAATACCTTCCGCTTCGCCCTCAAAATTCAGTAGAAGTCGATGGCGTAAAGCGGGGAAAAGAACATCGCGAACATCCTGCTCTGCCACGTGTAGACGGCTCTGCATCATGGCCCGACATTTGGCCGCTAGAATCACGGCCTGTCCACCGCGAGGGCTCGAACCATAACGCACGTACTTTCGCACCATCTCCGGTGCTTCGGATTTGTCCGGATGAGTCGCAAGTATCAACTGGACCACCAACGAACGTATGGCTGGACTGATTTCGACCTGGCGGCCAAGATCCTGGAGCTGAATCAGTCGCTCACGCGTCAAAACCGGCTCCAATTGAACCGTCTTCCGCCCCGTTGTACGGTCCAGAATCGAAGCAAGATCATCCGAATCGGGGAAATTCACCACCAACTTGAACAGAAACCGATCAATCTGGGCCTCCGGTAGAGGATAGGTACCCTCCATCTCGATAGGGTTCTGGGTCGCCATGACAAAGAACGGGCGTTCCAACTCAAAGGACTCGCCACCCACCGTAACAGAACGTTCCTGCATCGCCTCGAGGAGCGCCGATTGGGTCTTGGGGGTCGCCCGATTTATCTCATCGGCCAGGACAAGATTCGCAAAGATCGGCCCATACTGGAACTGAGACTCTCGTCGTCCACCCTCACCTTCCAGCAACATATGGGTTCCTGTGATATCCATCGGCATCATGTCGGGGGTGAATTGAATTCGTGTATTCGACAGATGGGTTACTTGTCCCAACGTCTTAACCAGCTCAGTTTTCCCGAGGCCCGGCACTCCCTCCAATAGCACATGCCCGCCGACCAATAAGGCGATCAAACAGCCCTCAACGACGTCCTCCTGACCCACAACAAACCGTTGGATCTCAGTACGAACCCGATTGATATCAGCCGCGACAGATTCGACCTGTTTTTCAACTGCACTGTGTACCTTGGCCATCAAGCCACCTCTCTACTGTGGATAAGCCGACTATGGGGTCGGCTCTGACATGAGTTCAAAATAATGCCGGACGCCTTCACGATATCGTTCCGGAATACGCGCGTTCAGGAGTTCATCCTCTATGTTCCTGGGAGCGCTCACCGGACCGTTGGTCCCACGACCGCGTACACCTGCACCACGCCGGGTCTTGTCATCAAAGGACCCCGTCTTTCCGTCAGTACCCAATTTATGGTCCTGGGTTTTGCCGTCCAGGCGAGTACTACTACCCATATGGTCTCCATCGTGAGAGGAACCCGGCTTCGATCCTTTCGGTCCCCCGGTAGGCGTCCCGCTCGAATCCGACCCCTTGGATCCGGATTTGCGCCCCAATCGTTCCGGGCCACGATTTCCGGCCCCTTTCCCCCGGCGCCCCAGGCGTCGTTGAATACGCTCACGTTCAAGGGAACGACGAAGACGTCGACTCACCTTCTCCATAGATGAATTCACACGTTTCTTCGCGTCTCGCCGCTGACTTTCCTGGGAAAGACGCCGCAACGAATCGCGAGCCCCTTTGCCGGACGACTTTCCCGCCTCCTCGGATTTCTTTCCACCCTCCTGCTTGCTCGTCTGGCTATCCTGCTGCTTTGCTCCATCCGCGTTGCGGTCTTTGGGTGCTTTCTGATCTGCTTTTTTCTGAGGGGACTCCAGATTACGGCGTAGCTTTTCGAGACCCGGCGATAGTTTCTCGTTTCGCTTTCGCATGTCCTTTTTGAGCCCCGCCAATTTCTTCTTTAGACGCTCCTGGAGCCGCTTCAGCCTTCGTTCTGCTGCGCCACTCCGCTTCTTTGACATGGCTTCGCTTAGCTTTTTCTCCAGGCCCTTATATTTCCGTGCCAGCGCCTCCAGTTGTTTATCCGTCAGGCTTTTCGCCAGCTTTTCGGCCAGACGCGCCAACGCATCGGGGTTTTTGTCGGCGAGTTTTTCCGCCAATCGGGACAAGGCCTTAAAGACCGCCGATGGCTTTTCATCACGGGAAACCTTCTCTCCGTGTTTTTCCAACATCTTACGCGCAGCCTTCTCAAATTTCTTTGCGGCCGCGCGCAGCTCCTTGTCGCTTAGTTTTCTGTCCTGTTCGTCGGATTCCTGGTTCATACGAGCCTGCAAATGCTTGAGCCGCGCCAGAGCATCAGCGCGGGTTACGCGCCTCTCCTTTAGCTCCGTTACCAGACGGCGGACTTCTATCTCGAGTTGCCTCTGGTCTGGCGTAGCCATCCCCCCCAACTTCATCAAGGTGTCCATGGTCCGTTCCAGGTCGTTAATCGCCTCTTTGTCTTCCGGGTCCTGGAGAGCCGCCAAATCCGGGATCGACAGTCGGGAGTTGAGCTCCGCCCCACCAATCGCTGCTAGCGTTCCACTCGGGCCAATACGGGCGGGAAGATTCTGTGCGAAAAGACAACAACCGATCGCCAGAACAGCCGGGCAGATTCGACGTACAAGTTCGGGTGGGTAGGCCTGAAGAAAACGGATCCGACGACATGATACGACGGCCCGTTGGAGGATCGCCTCACGAAAGGCCAGAGCCGATTTTTCCGGGGCATGATCCACGTCTATCAGCTCAAAAGCGCTTAATAAGAGATCATCAAATCCATGGCTCTGATCGATTTGATGGAAAAACAACCTTTGCCGTATGGGCCAGATGAAGGCCAACAAAGCACCCAGGCCGGCTGGCACACAGAGCCACAAGCCCAGACTCGACTCCAAAATAGATGGCCGTATTCGAAGAAACCAACAAATGGTCACAAGAACCACCGCAGCCAATCCCCCGGCTGTCAGTCCAAGCACCGCCCCACGTAGGCTACGAAACCCGCGCAGTTTCCAGAGCTGTCGTGCGAATGCCTGTCGTAATGAACTTTCGGAGGAAGTCGCCATCATTCTATCTTAACGCATAACACCACAAAAGGATTCTCCGGCCCCTATCCGCTTCCTCGGGCCGATTGTACCCCAAGCCGGAATTCAGTTCGACGCCCCCTGGAGATGGGCGTGACCAGGATACCTGGTAATGATAGAGTTCCACTGTTTCCACGGCCAATACGGACCGCGAACTTGATTTTCGAATCTCCCCAATCCCCCTCCCTGCGAAACCCCGCTGTGGGCGTCCGTCAGTTGGTCAACCAACTACGCGCCGTCGTAGAGGAATCCTTCGGTTTTGTTGCCGTGGAGGGTGAGGTTTCACGGGTATCTACGCCGTCCAGTGGGCACATCTACTTCGACCTCATCGAAGAGGATTCCAAACTACCGGCCGTCATGTTCCGAGGCCGAATGCGCGGAGGTCCCCCGGCTTGTCTCCAAGCTGGAAATCGTGTCCGCTTATATGGAAATGTCACCATCTACCCCCAGGGCGGGCGCTATCAGATACTGGTAGAGCGAGCCGAACCCGCAGGGATCGGCGCCCTTCTGGCCGCTCTCGAAGAACTCAAAAAGAAACTCTCCTCCGAAGGACTGTTTGAGTCCGAGCGAAAGAAAAAGATTCCATTTCTTCCGCGAACCATTGGGATCGTGACCTCACCGACCGGTGCGGCCGTCCGCGATATTGTACGAACGATTCTGGCCCGTTATCCGGCCCATGTGTTGGTGGCACCCACCCGGGTTCAGGGGCATGAGGCTCCCCCCGAAATCGTGAAGGCAATCGAAGATCTGGATCGGATCTCCGAGGTCGACGTAATTGTTATCGCACGGGGTGGTGGAAGTCTGGAGGATCTTTTCTGCTTCAACGACGAGCGTGTTGTTCGTGCCATTGGGGCGGCTAAAACTCCTGTGGTGACCGGCATCGGCCATGAAATCGACACGACTCTGGCAGATCTGGTGTCCGACGTTCGGACAGCCACACCAACGGCCGCCGGAGAATATGTCGTTCCCGACCGTTTCGAACTCCAGAACCGACTGGATGAACTTCGAATGCGCTGCGCACGCCAATCCCGCCGCCAACTCCGACAATCCTCCATACAGCTTTCGGCACTTGGTAATCGACTGCGAAGCCCTCGGGAGCAAGTCCAACTGCGCATGCAACGACTCGACGAATACCATCTTCGATTGCTGCGCAGCGTCCGCTCCAAACACCAGACTGAAGTGCAGAAGCTGGCCGCCCTGGAACGGCATCTGTCCGCCCTACATCCCAGACAGCGAATCCTACAGGTGCAAACCAGGCTTCGTGATATTCGCCATCGCGTCCAACGGGCGGGCGCTCAAATCGTGACCTCCGGTAGAGAACGACTAGAGCAAAACGTTGGGAAGCTCCGGGCCTTATCACCAGAAGCCCATCTCGCACGTGGATATTCACTGGTCCAGGGCAAGCATGGAATTTTACGGTCCACTGCGAACGTGGCTCGAGGAGATCGCCTTCGGGTGGTCCTTTATCAGGGTGCCATGGACGTTGCGGTAGAAGAGCTTCTGGACGGCCCGTTTGACAATCGGGCATCAAGGAAGGCAGAGGAACAGAAGTGATGATTGGAGAAGAACATGCCCCCTGAACTGGAACAATCCGCCGACGAGACCGTTCTTGTTGTTGATGATGAAGTAAATCTGCGGAAGGTGCTCGGCACTCTCCTCCGACGTTCCGGTTATTCGGTTCGTACGGCTGGAGATGGCATAGAGGCCCTCGAAGTCCTGAAACGCGAAACGATTTCAGTCATTGTTACAGACCTGAAAATGCCGCGAATGGACGGCCTGGATCTTCTAGCGAAAGTCCGTAGCCAACGCCCTGACATTCCGGTGATTCTTATTACCGCCTTCGGGACCGTGGATCGCGCTGTCGGTGCCATCAAAGCTGGCGCCTTCGACTTCATTACAAAGCCATTCGATAGGAACGAGATCAAACAGATCATCGCCAAGGCGGCCCACCAGTATCGTCTGAATCAGAGAGAGATCATTCCCTCCGAGGAACAGGATCTCGGCCCCAGCGATCACGCCATGGGGCAACGGTTCGGCATGGTGGGAAGTTCACCGGAGATGAACCAGGTATACTCCATCATTGAACGGGTAGCCAACACCCCATCAACGATACTCATTACCGGCGAGAGCGGTACCGGAAAAGAATTGGTCGCGCGCGCACTTCACGAGAATAGCGACCGAAAAAACCAGTCCTTTATTCGTATCAATTGTGCCGCTATCCCCAAGGATCTGGTGGAGAGCGAACTCTTTGGCCACGAACGGGGGGCATTCACCGGTGCGGTAAATAGCAAACCTGGCCGATTCGAACTCGCCAATCGCGGGACATTATTCCTCGATGAAGTGTCAGAGATCCCCCTGGAGATCCAGGTGAAGCTACTCCGGGCGCTGCAGGAAAACCAGTTCGAACGCGTGGGTGGCGTACGTACAATTGACGTCGATGTTCGCCTTATTGCCGCGACCAATCAGGACCTACTGCAGCTGATCGCCGACGGACGCTTTCGTGAAGATCTCTTCTATCGGCTCAATGTGGTCCCAGTGGATCTTCCTCCACTCCGAAATCGAGGCAATGATATCACGGCCATCATTCGCCATGCCACCGTGCGGCTCGCTGGTCGACTCGGCCGTGTTAAACCGATAATCGAAGATGATACTCTCGCAATCCTATGCCAATACAACTGGCCAGGAAATATCCGCGAACTTGAAAATGTCATCGAACGAATGGTGCTCTTATCGGATAATCCGTCGTTTACGGTTTCAGACCTGCCACCAGAGGTTCTGCAGGGCGCACAACGACAGGCGATGGGAGAAAATGACGCAGCAACGGAGCTTGAGCCGGGCGTATTCTCGTTGAAGGAAGCCGTTCGGCAAGGCCGGGAGCGAATCGAGCGGGAGCTTATCGCACGCGCACTCGAAGAGACCGGTCAGAACGTTACCCGTGCTGCTCAGGCCCTGGAGATCAGTAGAAAAAGCCTACAGCTGAAGATGAAAGATCTGGGATTTCGCGATGCCGATCCTGCGGAGAGCAGCTAAACACTGTCTCTTCTTTTCCTGGATTTTATTCTCGCCTAAACCGCGTGACGAGCCCCGGTTCTTTGTGCTAGAAAGCTCGAATGGAATAAGAAAGGAGTGACGATGTACGAGACGGCAGATTTCAGAAAAGGTCTGAAAGTCGAGATCGACAACGACCCATATGTCATTTTGGACTTCCAACATGTGAAGCCGGGTAAAGGGAATCAGTTTACGCGAACAAAACTGAGGAATCTTCTCACCGGCTACCTACTGGAACGGACCTACCGATCCGGAGAGAAGCTTCCTGTTCCCGACATCGTTGAGCAGACTTGTTCCTTTCTCTACGCCGATGGCGACACCTACCATTTCATGGATAATCAGTCCTACGAACAGACAGAGATCCCGGGGGCAAACCTTGGGGATACGGTGAAATACTTGATAGAGAATCTTAAGGTTCAACTGCTGTTCTACCGGGGTCGTGCGGTCAACGTTGATCTGCCCAACTTTGTGGAGATGGAGGTGACTTCGTCGGCTCCCGGTGTGAAAGGAGATACGGCCAGTGGGGGTACGAAACCCGCCACATTTATCACAGGTCTTACGGTACAGGTCCCCTTCCATATCAATGAGGGGGATGTTCTTAAGATCGATAGCCGTTCAGGCCAGTATGTTGAACGAGTTCGTCGAGCCTGAGTAGAGTTTCAATCGTGGAACCCACCAACACCCAAGACGAGTCCGCGGAGCAAGCTCCGTCCGCACCGGCTCCAGAAACCATCGACAAGGTCGCGGAATGCAAGAAGCGAGTCGATGAAGAGCCGGATAATCCGGACGCCCTTATTTCGTACGGCCAGGCCCTGGTCGAAAGCAACAAATTGGATCTGGCGCTCGAACAATTGTCCAAGGCCGCCGATATCCTGACCAGCACGGACCAGCTCGAAAAGGCCATCCAGACCCGCGAGAACCTCGCGCTAATCAAACCCAAGGACCTAGCCAACCTTTTCGATTTGGCCGACATATACGAGCGATGCGACCGACGGTCTGACGCCGTCGACACGTTGAAAAAATGTGCGGTTTTCTCTCGAGAAATGGACGACTGGGACAATCGCTACAAATCGATTCGTCAGATGCTTGCCCTGGATCCATCCAATGTTCGCGCGCAGCTCCAACTCATTGAGGAGTGCGCGAAAAATGAGCAGGTGGAGCTTGCTTCCGAACATCTGGCTGAATTATCGATCCAACTCGAACAGCAGGAACGCTGGGATACGTTTATACCCGTAATGCAGCGCTTATTGTACTTTGTACCTGAGCAGGTGGATGGCCTGGAGAAGCTGGCCCGGGCTCATCTACAAAAAGGAGAACCGGAGTTGGCGCTCCCCCGACTCCGAACCTGCTACAGCATGGATCCACAATCACCGACCGTACTTGGTCTATTGGCAGACGCCTTCAATCAGTTGGGTCAACCCAGTAAGGCGACAGCTACACTAAAGAAGAAGGCCTCGGTCTACCTGAAGAGCGGTATGGATGCCGAATACCGTGAAGTGTTAAGGCAGTTGTTGGCCACCGATCCCGCCACATCTGGAATCAAGAAAATCCTCAAAGGTGCAGAAGCGGACGGCGACGCACCCTCTGAAGCTCTCGGCGAACTGGAAATATCGGAGGTGTCCGACGAGGAAATCGACGCACTCATCGAGGAGATCCAGAATATTGAAGATGATGGAGAATTGTCGGTCGGATCCTTGCTGTCGGATGACGATGTGCTGGCGGAGGCTCCACCCCAGATGAACCCATTGCTCATTGAAGACACTCTTGTTGAACCGGATGAACCCCTGGCGGCGGCGCCATTCCCCACCGTTACCGAAGATAGCGTAATCACATCCATCACCGGTGACGATCTGCACGCCATTGGTATCGGAAACACCGCGAGTCGGGCCACCAAGGATGAAATCGAAGACCTGGTAGCCATGTTTGAGAAGGATCTGGCAAACGAAGATAACGACTCCGGGATTGGCCTCAACACCGACGAACTCGAAGCCCTTGATATAGAGACGGAATTCGACGCCTATCCGTCCGAAGCGGCCCCAATCTCCATGCCGGAAAATGACGATTCGGAACACTCGGAGAAAACCGCGGTTGTGAGTCCGGTCGAGAGTGCTCCAATCCAGGAACCGGATCTGAGCGCAGAACTCGAGGAACTCGATTTCTATCTTGAAAACGAACTGAACGAAGAAGCCAGCGAGCTACTGACCGAGTTGGAATTGCAATTTCCAGACGCAGCAAGCCTCGCCGAACGTAGAAAACGTCTTTCCTAGACAATTTGGAACAGCGAATGAGTGTTATGAGGCCACATAGAACCTGGAGTACCAGACAACGTGCGTTCTCGCTTTTTGCCGCGAGCTGGCTCGTTCTGATCGTGACGGGATGTGCGACTACGGGTACCGGGACTTCGCCAATCGAGCCAACGCCGGAACCGGAGCTTAGATCGGTTTCGTTCCATATCGTAGACGTTGGCCAGGGGGATGGGACCATCCTCACAACCAACACCGGACAAACCATGGTCATCGACACCGGTACCCGTAAAGGTGGGCGACTTCTTCTCAAAGAGCTGGAACAGCTCAAAATCCAAGACATCGATCTTCTTGTTCTCAGCCACCCTCATAACGATCATATAGGAGGGACACGGGACCTGCTCAGTCGACACCATGTCGAGAAGGCCTGGATAAGTGGTTTCGAAGCCTCTTCACAGGTCCATCGGAAAACCCTTGCCGCCCTGAAGGAAGCAGAAGTAGATGTATCCATCGTTCGGTTGTCGGACCGAATGACTCTCACCCCCGGGATAGTCATCACCGTGCTTGCGCCCGAGGATCCGCTTATTAGTCGTTCACGGTCCAACGCCAATGCCAATTCGATTGTCTTGTGGATTCAACATGGCGAGGTGGATTTCTTGTTGACGGGTGACGCGGAAGCCGAGACAGAAAAGCGGGTGCTCAACGTTCTCAAAGGTCTGGGGCCGGATGATGTAGAGGTGCTAAAGATCGCCCATCACGGCAGCAAATATGCAAGCTCCGCCGCCTTTCTTGCGCGGGTAAAGCCAGAAATCGCCGTGATCTCCTGTGGCCGGAACAATCGATATAGGCATCCAAGTCCAGAAACTCTAGAGCGCCTGAAAGATGTGGGGGCCAAAGTATATCGAACCGATCTACATGGAACTATCCGCATTCATTCGAACGGCAAAACCTTGAAAGTCGAAACCAGCATTGGTCCACAGACAAAATTCTGTCCGCCCCCGAGGACGGGAATACTCGGGACCCACTCGTCTGTTGCATGGCGTAACGCAGCGTAAGTTTGCTCCCATCCAACGGATCCTCCTCCCTAGCGGGTAGGCCGGGGGTGGCATGAAAACCGTCGACGCGTTAAGCTATGTTTCCCGCCACGCGCGGCTTCCGGTGAAGAAAGAGAATTGTCTCGGAGTCAATGCATGGATAACTATCCTCGATTCAGGGTCACGACCCTGGCTATTCTGATCCCTGTTCTCCTGTTTTGGAGTTCGGTTGTCATCGGCCAACCGGCGCAGGTCAATATTAACAAAGCGTCGGCTGTAGAGCTTCAGAAACTCCCCGGAATCGGACCAAAGAAAGCCGACCTTGTAGTTGAATACCGGACCAATAATGGAGCGTTTCGAACGGTGGATGAGCTTATCCAGGTTAAGGGGATCGGCCCCAAAACCCTTGCACGTATCCGCCCCCTCGCATCCGTTGGAGACGGTCAAACCGTCCACAAACAACCCGTGGAGCCGGCAAATCCGGCTTCGGGCGCACTCAACGTCAACACCGCGCCGGCTTCCCAACTTGTCCAACTGAAAGGGGTCGGCCCAACTCTGGCAAAGCGCATTGTTGCCAACCGGGAGATGCATGGCCCGTTCTTCCGAATTGAAGATATGCGTCGTGTAAAGGGGATTGGGGTCAAGTCTGTCGAGCGAATGCGTGGGTTGGCCAATTTCATTCTTGATGTAAATCATGCAAGCCAGGCTGAATTCAGCGCCTTTGGCTTCGCAAACGCCGAGCAGATTATCGCCTGGCGTCAACGGCACGGCGCCTTCAAAACTCCGGACGCGCTTCTAAAAGTCCCAGCTATGGACTCGAAATTCCTGAAACGCGTTCGGCCCATATTGAAGTGAGTGTCTCTTCCGAGGAAGTTCACGCCAAGGTAAGAGCCATCCTTGCCAACGCTCCCACCGGTCCCGGAGTCTACCTTATGGAAGGGAGCGAAGGGAACGTCTTCTATATTGGAAAGGCGAAGAATCTCCGACGGCGGCTACGGTCCTACTTTCAAACCAGACCGGGAGATCCCCGTTATTTCGTTAGCGTCCTGGAGGACCTGCTTCAAGACATCACATTCGTGCTCACAACGAACGAGAAAGAAGCGTTGATCTTGGAGAATGAGCTGATCAAACAGCACCAACCCAAGTTCAATGTCCAACTCAAAGACGATAAGAACTTTCTCCATATCCGGCTCGATACATCCAATCCCTTCCCACGATTGGAGACCGTCCGACGTAGATCCAACGACCATGCTCGTTATTTCGGTCCATACGACTCGTCGCCCAGTCTCCGCAACACTCTCAATATCGTGAATCGACACTTTGGTCTGCGTACCTGTTCGGACCACGATTTCCGCACTCGTACCCGCCCTTGTCTGGAACACCAACTGGGGCGTTGTCCAGCGCCATGTGTCTTAGAGCTTCCTGCCAATT
This sequence comes from Myxococcales bacterium, assembly GCA_963578775.1. Classification (GTDB taxonomy): domain Bacteria; phylum Myxococcota_A; class UBA9042; order UBA3505; family UBA3505; genus UBA3505. Next base: position 7,905 of record CAUZEG010000050.1, on the reverse strand, counting down.
CCTACGAGCATTCGGTGCACGATGCGACCCTCTTTCTAGAAGGGCGCTGCCGCGACCTGGTCGATCGACTGAAACAGCGTATGAAGGAAGCCTCGAACCAGACACAGTTCGAACGTGCGGCCCATTATCGTGACCAGATCAGAGCCATCTCCCGTTCATTAACCCGGCAAGATGTGGTGCTAAAACGCGCCGAAAATCTGGACGTGATCGCCTTTGCTACAGAACAAAGCCGCGCCCTGGTCCAAGTCACCCGGTATCGAGATGGCTACCCGGTGGGAAACCGGCACTATCGAATGCCCGCCAGCAGTGTCGAACATCCGGAAACTGCCCTTACCACCTTCCTCCACATCCTCTACGAACGACGACAGGACACACCGCCGCTGATTCTGATCAATCGTCCCGTTGCGATGCAAGAAGCGTTAGTGGATGTCCTCTCCGAGCGAGCTGGGCGGAACATTACCCTTCGATGTCCACAACGCGGCCAGAAACGAGCGTTGATCCGATCCGCAGAACGTAATGCGCTGCAATACCTCAAGCAGACAACAGAACAGGACCTTAAGCGTCTGGATACGCTGGCCCACTGCCAATCCCTGTTCAATCTGAAGAATCTCCCGGTTCGCATCGAAACCTACGATATAAGCAATATCCAGGGCGCTGACGCGGTCGGAAGTATGGTGGTTTTCACGGACGGGAAAGCCGACCGGGCCGGATACCGCTGTTTTGGTGTGAAAACCATCTCCGGCATCGATGATTTCGCCATGATGGCCGAGATGCTTGTGCGCAGATTCAACGACGGTGAAACCCTCGGTCCGCTGCCCGACCTGGTCATCATCGATGGCGGGAAAGCACATCTGCGATCTGTAATTCAGGCTCTTGAGTTGGCAGGACATATTGATCTGGAAATCATCGCGCTAGCCAAAGAGCGGATAGACCGGCAGCGAGATACGGAGTCGGGGGCACTCCAGGAACTCAGCCGCCGTCCCGAACGGGTGTATCTTCGAAACGCCAAAGACGCGATCCCCCTCAAGCGTTCGACGGCGATCACCAATCTTATGGCCATGATGCGGAACGAAGCGCACCGAACGGCCATAAACTTTCATCGAAAACGACGACGACGGCGTACCATTCGTTCGGAGCTGGATCATATTAACGGCGTGGGGCCGAAACGCCGTGCACTCCTGTTGCGAGAGTTTGGCAGCGTTCAAGAGCTAAGCCATCAATCCCCAGAAGCCCTGGTGGAACGTACCGGTATCCCTTTGTCAGTGGCCCAGGCCGTCATCAAAACCCTGTCGCCACCCCATAAGACCTGAGTTCAGGACTTCTTGGACTTCGTAGACGTCGCACGTTTGGTTGTCTTTCGTGCGGCCGGCTTCTTGGTAGCGGCCTTCTGATAGGCTTGCAATTCGGTTTCGAGACTTGAAACTCGATCGGTAAGGGTCGCTACATCCGAAGAGGCTTCGCGCATTTGACGGCGCAGGCGCCCCAGATCATCTGTTGTCGCCAAGGAAACATTCCGTGCCGCAGATTTGATCTGGGCATCCATCCATTCCCGAAAGTCGGCATTGGCATTCATCATGGTCAAAAACGCCTTTTGCACATTCGGGTTGGACAACATTTTCAGTACCGGCGGACTCATCACGATCTTGCTCGCGCCGGTTATGGCCTTGTGTTTGATATCATCGATCATGGGGCATTCTCCTTGCCGCACCTGGACGGAAGAGCACCCTCATTAACCTCTCAAACCACCTGCGGTCAACCAAGTTTCCACATTGGAGTCTTCAAAAGACCCACCAGACATCCGCAAAAGGCCATATAGGAACAGTGTCCTTATCAAATCCCAGGACCTCCAACGACAGGGGCGGACCCACAGCAACACCAAATCCCAATCGAACCGTCTTCAAAGCCGTCGCGTACAATAGAAGTCCATTGGCAGCTACATCCCCCCGTCCATCCAGATCCAGGGTGAAACCAGCCTGCATCACAAGCAATGACGTGATGCCCATTCGAACATGCGTCGACAATGTAGCGTGCACCGCGCGCTGTGCAACCGAGAGGTTTTGATCAAGTCCGGCCGAGACGGTCACGATGAAGCCCTTCGTCAAGGGAGCCGATCCCAGTATGAAGCCTCGAATATGCCCCTCGGAATCGTTCTCCGCTCCGGGGAAGAACGACTGATTATAGGCCGCCGATACCGACATCGTGAACGGGGATTCGATGAGCCGAACACGGATGGCCGCATTGGGAGCCAATAATAGATCCATGATCGGATGGGTACTCAATGTGACCCGATCGTGGACTCCATAGGACATCGGAGTCACCACTCCGATTCGCATTCTACGTTCGGGCAGAGTGTAGGCGGTTCCAAAGGTGAGTTCACTCGGATCTTCCCAGTAGGCCAAGACGGTTGGCGCCTGTACGGAGGACCACATCAACAACATCAGCAGGTAGTGCCATATGGCTGGCTTGTAGACCCAGAACCGTGCCACGGGGGACTTCCTGGAAATCTTAGCTGAGCGATCTTCTTCCATAATTACTACGTGTTACGCCTTGTTTTTCGCCATTGGCATGACTTTGGCCTCTATCGGGCCAGACCTTCATCAAACCACAGGTGTATCATGACGCGAAACTTTACCCTGCGAAAGCTTTTCATTCCCATGTCTGTCCTCTTCCTCCCGGCGATGGCCCAGTATGCACTCGCCGGCGATTCCGCCCAGAGTTCCATCGCCCCTCCGGTCGTCAACATCAATACCGCCTCATCGGAAACACTCCAATGGCTGCCTGGTATCGGTCCCACTATTGCCCAACGGGTGATAACCTATCGCTCACGCCGGTCGTTCAAATCACCCCATCAGCTCCGACGGGTCCGAGGGATCGGTCGAAAGAATTACCGCCGGATCGCTCCCTATATTGTGGTCTCCGGGGACAGCACACTCAGAGGTCGGATTCGTCAAAGGCCACGACGTTAGCGGGAAACCACCTCATGGAGAGCCAAGTCCACGAAGTCTCAGGCGAATATGTCCGGCAATCTGCGGTGCGCTCGTCTCTTGTGCAATCGTTAATGCCTTCTGCCAGGCCTCTTTCGCCAGATCGAAATGACCCAACTGGTGTTCAAAATCACCCAACTGTAGCCAAATCTCTGGTTTTTCCGGGTGCGCCTGGGCTTTGGCCTGTTGCTTTCGAATTATCTCGGGAAGTGCATCCCACAACTGAAGAGCTGCATGAAGCCCCTCCCCGGCTCGGGCATGCCCAAGCTTCTTCGCTTCGCGATAGGCGAGGATGGACGATTCTAGATTTACCGGTCGCAACAGCGCACCTAGATTCAGCCAGGCCGCGGCATTGTTGGGCGCAATCTCGATCGCAGATCGGATCCACTGCCGAGCCTGGTCTGCCGATTCCAACTGTGCAATCGAGCCAGGCTCTGTTCCTTGCAGAAGACTTACCGCCTGAAGAGACAAAAGATGACTAGTCGCATCTCGGGACCAACGATGTACGGAACTGTGGTCAACAGCCCACTTCGCCGTCTCTTCGACAGATGTATCACTACGGATGCCCTTCCTCTCAATTCGTCCATAGGGGAATCCAGGGTAGTACGTGCCAGACTCCGACATAAATGCCGTTGCTATCCTATCTCCAAGATCCCAGACAATCGGACGATTGGCTCCATACGCCCACTCTCTCCAGACCGAAAAAAGAGCGTAATAGCTCTTATTGTCTGTCGGATACCCATCCCGACCGAGTGCGGAATTCGTGGCCTTGGAAAGCACCTGGTCTTCATCTCCGGAGAGATGCTTCAGCCGCCATGGCCACCAGGCGTAGGACGTCAGCACCTGGAAGGCATCCGGTCTTCGGCCCTCTACTCTTTGGGCCGCCAGCGTCGTCGAGATGGAATTGTCGTTGGATGTGAATACCAGCGAGCCCGAGGGCATCGCCGCCGTTGCCGCACGGATCCAGCGGGTGGCCGTAACGTCGTGTCGCAACGCCAGACGATCATCCGCAGTATGGAGAACAGACGGAACCTGGCTCAATAGTAGAATCAGGATCACCGCCCAGGCCCAGGCTTCACGCCGGAGCAACTGTGCCAGCTGAACCCCCCCACATACGGCTAACACATGGACCGAGAACACGGATAAAAGACCAGTCTGCTGGTCGATCCGTCCCATGGGGTTCACGAAAATATTGTAGAGCATCTCCAGAAGAAAGAGGACACCAAGGGTCTGCACAATACGATTTCGACGAGCCGTCCAGATTCCAATGACCGCGAAAATAAGAATGATCCAGCCGATGTCGGATCCCAGAAAATCGAGATGTTGCTCAAATACTTCGCTCCCATCTGGACGTGCGCCGGTGCCGGAGAACGCTTTGCGTATCGACTCCGCAGATAGGTGGCGGAACAATCCTGTCAGCGTAGATGGATTCCCAAAATTGTACGCCGGCGCACGGCTTGCGGCTGCAACCAAAGCAAATACGCCCCCTACTCCCAGGGCAAAGGGTAGGCTACCCCGGCGGAGCCAAGTTCGTACCGAGGCACGGTCGGAGCGGATAAAAGTACGAAAGCCTGCCGCGATCAGACCCAGTCCAGCAATCACATGGGCATTGATGGCGAGCCCAATCAAAGCCCCGACACTTTCGATTCGTCGACTTGAGTAGCGTTCGTGAAGAAGCACCACCACGAATAGAAGCGCAATAAAGGCTCCCAGGGCGTACACCTCTGGCGTCGTCCCCAGATACCAGACCGTCTCCGAGGTCAGGATAAGAAGAGGAAGAAGAACACCTCGAATCAGTGTATCGGCGAAACGAGACAGATGAATACCCCGATGTTGTAGGGCCAGCCCGCAAAGAACGCTTGCCAATCCGATACTGCCCGCCATGGGTAGAACGGACGCCAGAGAGACTTTCAGATCGTAGGTTCCTAAAGGCAAAAGTCCGCATATACGGGCCAATGCCGTCCACAGGGGAAAACCGGTTGGATGGGGTACGCCCATATCCACCGCTGCTGTCGTCAGCTCACCGGCGTCCTTCCAGAAGATATAGGCTGAGGCCCCAAAACACAGCAGAAGCCCGGAGACAGCTGTTGCCAACCAGGCCGGATAGTCTCGACCTGAGGACACACCATCCCGATGGTCCATGGCAACACTCGACGGCTGCATTATGGGTCGACTGCTCCGCTCAAATAGATCTCAGCGCTACCCACAAAAGCCGGCTCACCGCTGGTGATGTAGATCCCGCCCTGAACGAGCACACCACCACCCAGAGGTCCGTCGGATATGAGAGTCGCCGTATGTCCGGCCCTCGGGATCCGAAGAAATAGTTCCTCGATGAGCTCCCCGTTGGCACTGAAATGAAGGACCGAATCCGTAGCCTGGTTGGTTTCGTCCAGTCCTCCGATGACAAGGATTGTATCGTCCGCCAGAACGACCACTTCGTGGAAGGTGCGTTGCAGACGGGGATGAACGACTTCAAGCTCCTGGAATTCGAGGCCATCCTCCGTCAGCGCTACACGGTAGGGAGGCACGTTGGCCTTGGAACCAAGTGTGCCGGTTGTTCCGCCAAAGCTGTAGAGCTGCTGCTTGCCGTCTGCATCATGTACAACGGCCCATTTCCAGCCACCGGCCATGGAAAGGTCTTCGGTCGCGGAAAGTGACGATAAGGTCTCCGACTCTGAATGATAGAAATCTGCTGCGCGTTCGGCAGTCGTGCTATATCCGCCCACGATAAGAACTCGCCTACACACTCCGTCGTCGGCCTCGTCCACGCAGACGACATCATGTCCAAAACGCTTATTGCTCAGGTTATCACCGAGATTATTGCAGTTGATGGTCTTCTGACCAATGGTGCAGATACTCACCTTATCAATCTGTTCAACGGTTTCCGCCTGGGCGTTACCAATCACTCCACCGGCCACGAGAATACGGGCATCGGGATCACTGCCAATCAGGATGCCTCGGGCACCAAATACCTTCCTCGGCATAGCCGCGGCCATCTCGGATTGGTCTTGGAAGTCGACTACATGGATAAGGCTGGTGATATTGTCGACGCAAGTGTTGTCGGGACCACAGTTCTGAACCGGTGTTTCAAATACAAGGTCGGTACCGAATTTCTTCAGATTGAACTGCCCAAGACCACCAATAGTAGCAGCCCGCTGGCCACCTATATGGACCACATCATGAAAAACCAACGGCGCCATCGATGTGAAATTTGTGATGTATGGTGCTTCGAACCAGGTCGTAGCCGGGTCGTAGACTTCGGCGTTGGTATCCGCTCCTTTGAAGGAGCCGCCGGCGAACTGTAATCCGGCACCACCCAGGCTGGATACCTGTCCATTCTCCAAACTGACCGCCCCAGCGAAGGCGCGCGGCGTGTAATTATTCAGAGGATAAAGCGAAATCATCGCACAATGACCCAGACTCGGAACGCAGAACGCGGTCGCATGCACTTCCGACTGGCATTGCTCCATCCCTTCATCAAAGTTGTCCGACGAACATTGGGTGTTCTGTGCCTTCTCCATCGTTTCAAGGGAAGGAACCGGCAGAGACGTAAAATCGTTCACCGCATAGGGGAGCAATGTGTAAATTCGATCGGCCCCAGCTTCCACTCGCAACGAACCGCGATAGGCCACGGCAACCACGGCCTCATCGGCACAGTCTGTCCCACTAAACGCGTGTACTTTCACACTCCGGTCCGAGCCCGCTGCAACCGGTGGTAGTTGGAAGGTCTTTCCCTCAAAGGGGAAACAGCCCGAATCGAAAAGGGGTGCCGAGCCACTCGGTGGTGATCTTGGGTAGAGACGTACCTGAAAACTACTGATATCCGCCAGGTTCAAACCCGACGATAATTGCTCAAATCCAGACAGGTCCAGGGAAGTCGGCTGTGGAGGCGCGTCTACGACGCAGGCGAGAGTAATCGCCCACGCCAACAGCAGACCTAGAACACGCATATGCGTGGTCATCTTATGGAGAGCTGAAGATCGCATCATTTTCTACCTGTGCGGGGTCAAACGTAAACACGAGCCCGCCATTATTCGCCCCACCAGCCGAGTACGCCACGATAAGGGTCGTTACAGTCGCAACAACAACCGCACCCGCCGCGGTCCAGAACCACCATTCCTTATAGACGGGCCGAGCCCCCACCGCGCTAGTTCTGGCGACCGGCGTCACATCCTCAATAATGGGCGGCGGGGCCTTCACTTCCTTTGCACGAAGTACCGCTCGATGGCGATACCCCTTTCCAACGAAGACTTGAATGGTGCGCACATAATTCTCATAGCCACGCTTTGCGATACGGAGCGAATGCTTTCCCGGCATCACACTGCCCTTATGGGGAAGACTTCCAAGGCTACGTCCATCGAGACTGACGTCCCCCCCGTCCACATTGGCTTCTACCAGAAACCGGACCGGTCGTGGCTTCACCTTGGGCGGACGTCCGAACATGATCCGCATCGCCTTCTCAAGGTGTCGAATCAGATTCTTTTCCTTTCGAGTCTTACGAATAATGGTCTCTTCATTTTGTCGCTTCGATACATTGACAAAGATTGTGTTCAAGACAAATCCCTTCGGCTTCTTCACCACATCCGTATAGAACACAAAATCAGCATCATTCGCTTCACCAATCTTAGCCAGGCAGGTGGGGGTCGGTTCAAAACAGTCGTGCTCCATCAAGAGCTCCAACACATCCGTTTCCGGAATGTCCTGGACCTTGAACTGGGAGTACTTCCGCAAGTTCTCCATCACAACCAGGGACAGGGCATTGAGCTTGCCCTCAGACAAGGCATCGGACACGGTCTTCAACGGAAGAACGGAACCCTTCGCCGAAGACTGAGCCATCACAACCTGAGCGGGACATAAGAATAAAACGAGAAGGATAAGTCCAAGGAGCGACTCGAAACGTCCAGGACGCCGAGTACAACAT
>CAUZEG010000049.1:0-19733 GCA_963578775.1 Myxococcales bacterium | reverse complement strand
TGGAGCGGATTGAGGAACATCGACGCCTTGGAGACCAGATCATCCTGCTGTCGGGTACAAGCCGCATCGCCGGCGAGATTATCGCCGAGTATGTGCCAGTGGATCATCTTATATGCGCCCACGCGGAGATCGTCGACGGACTCATCACATCCCGGTTGATAGAGCCGATCCCCTATCGAGAGGGAAAAATACCCTGGGCAAAACAGATCGCGGACGAGACCGGATTGTCTCTGGACACAGCGTTCTTCTATACAGATAGCATCACGGATCGCCCCCTGCTTGAGTGCGTGGGTAGCCCCGTGGCCGTGAACCCGGGTCCATTATTGCGCCGACTCGCAAGAAAACGGGGTTGGGAGGTCCTCCAGGACCGCAGCCACTGCGATATCGTACTCCATCGCAAAACGGAAAAAGCCCCGCAGCGCTGCGAGGCTTAATCGGTGCCGAGGGGGAGACTTGAACTCCCGACCTGACGGTTATGAGCCGCCCGCTCTTACCAGCTGGGCTACCTCGGCAGAAGGGCGCCGATATGGCAACAAGGGCGGCCTTTTGTCAACTGTAATTCAATGTCGGTGGTACAAATAAAGGCTCTGTTTTTACCCCTCTAAAGTAAATGCGCGTGCGTCTTTCGCCTGAATGTGCTAGGGGAAAGCCGGCCTGAACGCGAGATCTGGAGCCGATTATGCACACCGGAAGCCTGAAGCTGATCGCCGGACGATCACACCCCGACTTTGCCAAAGCTATCGCACGTCAACTGGACATACCGCTGACTCCGACGGACTTTGTCCGTTTCAGCAATGAAAACCTTATGATCCAGATCATGGAGAACGTGCGTGGTGACGACGTTTACGTAATACAGACCGCTTCACCGCCGGTTAGTGAAGGGCTCATCGAGCTCCTGATCACTATCGACGCGCTGAAGAGTGCTTCGGCCGGTCGAGTTACTGCAGTCGTCCCCTACTTCCCCTACGCCCGCAGCGATAAGAAAGATCGTCCAAGAATCAGTATTACGGCACGCTTGATAGCCGATCTCATTCAGACAGCAGGGGCCGACCGGGTGCTGACCATGGATCTCCACGCGGCCCAGATCCAGGGGTTCTTTCACATCCCAGTCGATCATCTCGAAGCACGTCCCATCATCTGCGACTACTTTCGTCGCCGTTCGCTGGCCGACCATGTGCTGGTCGCAGCCGACGCCGGTGAGGCCAAAGATGCAGGAGGGTACGCCTCAAAGCTCAAGCTTCCGATGGCCATCATAGACAAACGCCGGTCGGCCGATGATGAAAAGGCAAAGGCCCAACATCTGATCGGTGATGTGGAAGGGAAACATACCTTGATCATCGACGACGAGATCGCCACAGGAGGAACGCTGGTGGAAGCCGCCAACTTCCTCGTGAAAAGCGGCGCAAAGAGTGTATCCGCTGCGGCTACCCACGGGGTTCTATCCGGCCCGGCGGTTGATAGATTGACCAGTTGTGAGGCCATCTCCGAACTTGTGGTCACCGATACGGTCCCCACGAAAGAGAAGAAGATTCCGCAACTCAAGCGATTATCCGTAGCGCCATCCTTCGCCGAAGCCATTCGCCGAATCCACTACGGTGAGAGTATCAGCGCACTATTTCGGTAGTCTGAAGCGAGAACTTTATGCAGCGAATCTATCTGGATAATGCGGCCACAACCGAAGCCGTAGAGCCGGTTGCTGAGGCCGTGCAGCAAGCACTTTGCCAGACCTACGGGAACCCCTCGTCGGTACATGGTCCGGGTGCCGACGCCCGAAGTGTCGTCGATCAGTCGAGAGACATCATCGCCCGAATGCTCGGCGTCGACACGACGGAGATCTACTTCACAAGCGGTGGTACCGAAGCCAACAATCTGGCCATTCGCGGTGTACCGAGACTGAACTCGCAATGCCACGCCATACTCTCGGCCGTGGAACATCCGAGTATCTATTCCCAGGTAGAATGGCTCCAACAGCAAGGGGTTTCGGTTGACATCACGCCTATTGATCCAAGCACAGGATGTGTGGATCTGGACGCCATGGTGGACCAGCTGAAACCTACAACGCGTCTCATCGCCCTGATGGCGGTTAATAATGAAACCGGGAGTATCCAGCCGATCTCCCGGCTGGCGAAGACCGTGCGTTCACGGCTTTCCGACGTTCACATTCATTGCGATGCGGTACAGGCCTTTGGGAAACACCCGGTATCAACTCGAGAGTGGGATGTGGATACCCTGAGCATCAGCGCCCACAAGATTCATGGGCCAAAGGGGATCGGCGCCCTCTATCTCCGGCGTGGGCAGGGACTTACTCCCCTGGCATCCGGCGGCAGCCAGGAAGGACGAATTCGACCCGGAACCGAGAACGTACCTGGAATCGCTGGTTTTGGTGCCGCAGCCCGATATATGCAGGAAGTTGGCCGTGATTTCGTCAACCGCAGTAAAGATCTTCGAGCCGCCTTTCTCGACAAGATAGCGAGCACCATAGACGGGGCCCACCCATTGGTAGATCCGGAGCATACCGTCCCCTACATCATCCCCCTTCGTATTTCTGGTTGCTCCAGTGAAACGCTACTTCATTTTCTGGAACGGGAAGGCATCATTGTCAGCTCTGGCTCGGCCTGCCATGGAAAGACGGAGCTCACCCACGTTATGAAGGCGCTTGGATATACCTCGGATCCTGGGGTAATCCGGATCTCACTATCACCACAAACCCCAGATGGTGCCCTTGATGTCCTGGTGGCAAAGCTGCAGTCGGTGGTGGGAACCGTTCGGCAGATTAGTCCTAGTACCCTGGCAGGGTGATCCTTATGGCCGTTCACATTATTGGGCGATACAGCGAGATCTTTCTGAAGAAGGGTCGACGTAACTATTTCTTGAACGTGCTTCGGAGCAACCTTCGGGCGGCGCTGGCCGACCTGCCCGGCTGCCGTGTGTCCAGCCCATACGGACGTATCCTCATCGAGTCGGATGACCACTCCGCCGACGAAATCATACAACGTACAAAGCGTGTCTTTGGTCTGAATGATCTGGCTGTAGTCCATATCGTAGAACGCCAGCCAGACGAGTCGCCAAAGACTCTATTCGAGCGTATTGCAACCGAGGTCATCGCTAGAGCGAAGGCTGCACAGGAGGACGGAGCCAAGACCTTCCGCATGTCTGCACGCCGAATCGATAAGACCTTTCCGATTCGGAGTTCCGAGGTCGCCGGCGATCTGGGTGCTTGCGTTCTTGAAGCAGGCGTCGACCTGTCCGTAAAGCTGGTTGGATTCGATGTAAATATCGAAGTCGAAGTACGTCCGGAGAATATCTTCATCACGGCCGGTCGAATTCCCGTCCACGGGGGACTACCCACAGCGAGTAACGGGAAAGCGATCTTATTACTCTCCGGTGGGATTGACTCACCAGTCGCCGGTTGGCTAACGCAGAAACGAGGAGTGCGCCTCGACGCCGTCACATTCGACAGCTTTCCCCTGACCGGTCCGCAGGTCCAGGAGAAGGTTCGCTCCCTGGCCCGGATTCTGTCCGGCTGGTCGCCGGCCTTGACCCTCCATGTGGTCCCCTTTGGCGATCTGCAGTTGATGTTCCGTGATTTCGTCCCAGCACGCCTGCTGCTACTTCTGTATCGGCGCTCGATGCTGCGAATGGCGGATCGTCTGGCCCTGCAATCGAAAGCGCAAGCGTTGATCACGGGTGAGTGCATTGGTCAGGTCGCCAGCCAGACACTGCACAATCTACGGGCTGTGGAAGCGGTGACGCCGACCCCCGTTTTGCGACCACTCATCACCTATGACAAGTCCGAGGTGGTGACCATGGCGAAAGAGCTCGGCACCTATCCTATCAGCATTCAGCCCCACCAGGACTGCTGTTCGTTATTTGTTCCGGCCCATCCGGAGCTCAAAGGGGATGCAGGGCGGCTCCAGGTACTCGAAGACCGGCTGGACGATCTGGCGTCCTTGGAAGAGAAAGCCCTCCAGGCACGGGAGACCTACTATTTCCCGCCCTACGGCATCGGCGAGATCCAAAAGAAGGACGATTCCAACGGATGAAGAAACAGACCGGCGGACAACTTTGTCCGCCGGCCTACTCCTGGTTCGGAATCTTATTCCATGCTCTCGGCCCAACCGGTTTGCGCGTCAGGCATTGGTGCAGTCTCCGTACAGGGACCCGGATCGATAAACGCACAGCCAATCAAGCTGAAGGGGTGTGCCAAACTACAGCCGGCCGCACAGATACTGACACATACTTCGCCCTGCCAGCCGTCACACGACCACCACCAATCTTTACATGTGCCTTTGCCGCCCTGGTCACAACCGCAATCTTCCACGCATTCCTTCACACAGGAGATCCAGCTCCCTCCGGTGCCCAGGCTTGGTCCTCCGATAGCGCTACTGCCCTTATTCTTTTGTTGTTTACTGTCCTTCAAATTAGTCAGCCCACCATTCGTGGTACCAATCTCTTCATCCTCGACAGCGTCAGCTCCACCAAGCTTCTTATGAAGTTTGGACAGCACATAGACCGGCAATATCAACTCAGGAAAGGACTCAACTTGTTCCTTTAAGCGCTCCTTCACTACGTCTACGTCCTGAACTTCTCCATCAACGACGGATTCCTTCCACTCGCAGCCTCCATCAGGTGTGCAGGTAGATACAATCTTGATCTTGTTACATGTACCGTCCCGGCACCAGCGGATACCGTGTACAACATCACCCTCAAGATCTCCGGGAGGAGGGAGACTGAATATGACCTCCTTGTCTGAGTCCGGTTTGGTTAATTTGCCTTGAATACACCGGTCTTTATCGCCACATCCAATGTCCGAATCGCAGCTACGTTCCGAACAATCGGAGTATACCAGGGTGGCCTTTACTACGTCCGATTTGTCCTTGAGCTCCACCGTGCATTCATGTTCATTACACTCGTAGGTTCCGCTTGTAATTGATGAACCGTGGACACCCATCCGCTCTAGAGTGAGTCCACCCGACATGCTGCCGACCTCATCTCCGCTATCTGGGGCTGCTTCCGGTGTGTCGTCCGATACGGCTGTATCTGTTCCGTTACCAGCTGTGTCCGTTCCGTTACCAGCTGTGTCCGTTCCGTTATCATCTGACGAACTGCAAGCGCCAAAGGTGAATACCAGCCCAATGGTAATCAACCCAATAATCAGTAATTCTTTGCGTCTCATTTTATCCTCCCAAGATAAACGATGAATGTAGGACTTTAGTATGAAATTCTTGAAACCGTAAACAATCTATTGGCTAGGCTCTTCAGATTCTCCTATTACGTCTTACTCCAAGGCAGCGAGCCCCCCATTCCTAGCACTCACGCAATCGCGCGAACCAGGAGTATACCGCAGCCCACTGATTACGAATCAGCCGGCGGTTTTTTCACGGCAATCGTAGGAGCAGCCGCTCGCGAAGGGACAGCGGAAGCGGCAGCCCAGCTGGTCCTGAAGATGGTCCAGGCCCGCGGTAAAGTCGGACTCTGGCCCAAAGTATTGTGCCATGGCTTCACTGAGCTGAATGAGATCATCCAGGCTCTCTCCGTAGAGAGTATCGGTGAATCCCAATCGATAGGCGTTGGACCGCGTAGCCCAGGTTGGGACACAGGCCATCGCCCCAAAGGTGTCCGCATCGAGCACCCCACCGAGCACCGATTCTCGAATCAGCCAGAACGCAGCCAATGGGTTCAACCGCCCAAACATGCGTACATGCAGATGCTCGATCACTAATTTTGGATCGAGGGCCTTGATGTCAGAGAAGCTCAACTGTTCCGTTCGAAGAGCCAGGGACACATGCACAAGACGCGGCAGAATATCGAGGAAACGAGGATCGCCCCCCACAAGCGCCAGGACTCCGGCTTTGGCTATCGCGTCTTCAACCGACGTACCGCCCGTCCGAAGCTGGTCCAGAAAACCCGACTCCACCAATGCACGGTGGACCGCCTGGGCGGCCGTTCCACCCTCCGGGCGCGACGCGTATAAGGAGGCCACAGCGAGATTAAAGAGAAGGGTATCCGGATCTTCATCAAAGGATATATCGAAGTCTGCAGCGCGGTGGGGATGCCGAAAGACGTACCCCTTCCACCAGTCTCGCACCCGGTCGGCGTTGGCAGTCTTCTGTTCATCCGACAAGGGCTGTAAAAGAGTCGTCCCTCCAGCCACGAAAACGGGAGCGATCTCGGTCGGTAGAACACGGGCCGGAGGTGGAGTACCCGGAGTTATCGTCCCATGGCGGATCGGTGCTCCCACATCTGCCACTGAACGTAGATGGTTCTTCGAAGCCGCCACCGCGGCCACGCCCTGTGGTGGTAGGGCAACCACCTCACCAGTCTCTTCTTCAAATTGCTCCTCGGCGGCTCGCATAGCAGCTTCGGTCGGAATCGGAGCTTCCGGTGGCAGGTCGGGCATCTCTTCCTCATCGCCTGCAACCGGTGCACTCTCCGCTGGTTCCGGGGCCGGAGAATCCGAAACCTCCATCGAATCCCATTGGGAGGGAATATCATCGGCCTCGTCTTCCAGAATCTCATCTATGTCCATCTGGCGAATCTCTTCCAACTTCGCCTGTCCCAGATCACCATAACCCCAGCGTATCCCAACCATCCGTATAACGGAGATGGACTCCATCCACGCAATCCAATCCCGAAATGCCGGGAGTGTTATATGTTCACCCGGATACACATAGGACGTGACGATTCGATAGAGTTCATTGGTCGATTGAATACGCCCATCCATTTCCACATCAAGGGCCGAAAATACCGTCTTGATAAGCAGTGGGTTCCGATCAAGAAAGAACGAGAATAGAAGTTCACTCCGGCTGCTATGGTCATCAAGCTCATGGAGGCGCGCCATCAACTTACCTCCCTGGATGGCTTTCTTGTCGGCCAAAGACACGCCGACAAATTGGAGCGCCGATCCGGTCCGTTCTTTTTCCCAGACGTTCTTTTTGCGCAATAGATCGCGAAGCTCGCGAAAGGCCGGGCTGGACCGCGCAAACAACCCCGACAGCTGATTCAACAGCTCCACGACCTGCACGGCTGGAATGTTGGGAAATGTCGGAAATTGCGTAACCTGGGCCATGATATGCCCCTCCAGATCTGGCTTCATCCCTACGTCGATCGCAACTGGAATCGACCTACAGATCACCATTATCCGACGACGGAGGCCACCTGCACACGCCGACACCGGAGACCTCTAAATTAGCAGCCAAACGCGAGCGCTGCAATCACCGCGCAAATGGGACAAACGGAATCGCCCGATTCAGCGCTTATTTCGCCGGGCAAGTCGTCGCGACCGACGTTCCCCAGCGGGTGTGGCCCCCTCTTCATCCCGCCTCGTCAAGGGCTCCACTTTTGTTGGTCTGTGATCGGGTCCCATGGCAACAAATGTGAAGTAGGCCTGTGTCGTTCGTTCCACCGGCAATCCCCTTTCCATGGGAACCTGGTTTACCTCGACCCACACTTCCATCGAGGTCCGCCCCACCGCCGTGACGGTCGCTTCTAGAGAGACGGTATCACCCACCTTCAAAGGGCGAATGAAATGTAGATCGTCCACGGACGCCGTAACCGCTTCTGTTCCGGCGTACCGTTGTGCCGCAATGGCCGCGCAAATATCCATCCAACCCATCACTACACCGCCGAAGACGGTTCCCATCGCATTGGCGTGCGAGGGTAGAACGATATGTGCCGTACGTATCACTGGACCATCCAGTGCGGCGTGCCCTTCTGTCATGATTACGACTCCCGAACAGAAAAAAACTTCCAGTCTCAGCCATCAACCCTTCTGGGTGACGGTCTGTCTGCTTTGAATCACTTCCACATAGGAGGCGTGTTTGACAAGTTCGCTAAGCATCAGCGAGTAGGTCTCCACCAGCTCACCACGATTTCGAACTCGTGCGTTCTCAATCGCATCGGACATCGTTCGAACCGCCCGCTCTGCATTGATGAAGTGGCTGACGGCTCGAAGAACGACGCGAACGGACGAAGCGGTCATACTTCGGGATTTGTCCTCAAATTGAAAGCGACGGCCCTTATCGTTTCGAAGAACCAGCCGTACAATCCCCACAACATCCGAGCCCATGGATACTCGCCCCGTCGACATATCCGCAACGACCCGGAAATCATCGAGTACAATATGCCGCAGCGACGGATAGGTCTTGGCGAATGCTCTTTTGGCCGCGTTGAACGTTGCATCGACTACACCAACTCCGGTCCCCTCTATTAACGTGGGGCTGTCCCCTCCGGTCGGACTCAATTCGATCTCTACACGGCACCGGTTTTCCTCGGGCTGCTCGTCCAGGTGCATCTTTAGAACCCGTAAATCCGTAACGTCACCCGACAGCACTTCATGTATGAGCCGCTCTAGAGACTTGAGATCATGTTCCGCACTCATCGCCTACCTCGTCTAATGACCGGTGGAAAATCTGATGTGGACGGACCCCCGATACTTATAGAGTAGCGATCTTCTCTGTCGAACACGAGGGGGTTCTCCGAGATACCAACCCTAAGCGGGCTTTTTCTTGCGACGAGCCCGAACACCCCTCGGTACAAACACCGAATCCGAATCTTTGATGGAGCTGGGAGAGGAAGAGAATACATCGTTTTCAACAAGCCATTCGCCAATAAATTAGAAGCCTTCCAATACAACAGATCGGAACAATAAATGCTTCCTGTACCGGACAAATACCCGCGCGGTGCCACACTGCTGGTCCTTCGTATTGCTTATCTCTGGTGCCGACGTCTTGCATGCGTGAATCCTGCGATGCTAAGACGCCCTTCTGTAATGAGTGCAGGGCATGATCTATCAAAAAACAAAACTAGATATCGAGCACATCCGCCGGGCTGGACGAATTCTGGCCAGGGCTTTGAATCGAACACTACAAGAAGTCCAACCGGGCGTAACAACTCGGCAGCTGGACTCTGTGGCCGAGGAGTGGATTCGAGGTGAAGGGGCGTTTCCTACGTTCAAGGGCATCTATGGGGATGCAGCCCGGGGGATCCCCTCCTTTCCTGCCACCCTTTGTATCTCCGTCAACGAAGAAGTGGTCCACGGCATACCCGGCATTCGAATGCTGAAGGAAGGTGATATCGTCTCCCTTGATTGCGGCGTAACGGTCAAAGCGAATGGTCGCCAATATGTGGCAGACTCCGCCGTAACAGTGGGAGTAGGAGCCATCTCCGACGAAGACGAGTACCTCCTCGATTTGACCCGCGAGTCCCTGGACAAGGGGATTGAACAAACACGGATTGGGAATCGGTTATACGACATAGGTGCGGCAATCGAAGCCCATATTAAACCCTCAGGCTACGGCATCGTTCGCGAATATTTCGGCCACGGTGTGGGCTATCAACTTCATGAAGATCCAATGGTCCCGAACTTTGGGCGCGCCGGTACCGGCCCCAGACTCAAAGATGGCTGGTGTCTTGCCCTTGAGCCGATGGTCAACCTCGGTGGGGACGCGGTCCATACCCTGGATGATGCCTGGACCGTCGTCACTTCCGATGGCGCCCGGTCGGCACATTTTGAACATACCGTGGCAATCACAGAGTCCGGCCCGGAAATTCTCACACGGCGCGATCTTCCTGAGGTGCAGGTGTGACCCGACAGACCACGGCCAATTCGTCCACGGTACAAGACGGTGCGCGTAATCGGCCGGCCGACCCACAGCTTCGCGCCCAGGCACTCGGGGTCTCTCTGGAGGCTATCGAGCTTTGTGACGAGTCGGATCTGATCGACCTCCATCTGGACACATTCATCCCCGTACGCCTGTACGGCTACGATCCAACCAGCCGTCATCGGAGCCGTTTTCTTGGCGGGCGATATATGGGCCATCTGGATTTACCACGCGCGAGCGACGGTGGCCTGTCCGGAGCCATGTGGTCCATCACAACCAATCCATTTCCTACGGCCGAATCGCGCTGGGCAATCTTCCAGGCCAATCTTGCCCACTTTCAACGGTTCGTAGCGACTTCCAGGGGAAGCATCTCCTTTGTACGAAATGCGGCGGAATATCGGGCCGCCCAGATCAGCGGTAGCCATGGGTGCTTTCTGTCCATACAGGGCGGTAACTCCCTGGAGGCTGCACCAGACGGTCCCCTATCCGTGCCAGACGACCTGCTCCTACGTGTAACGCTCGTACATCTCACCCCATCCGCCTTTGGGGGAACCTCCTGCCCCATCGAGAATATACGCCGAGGGCATGGGCTGACACCAGCGGGCGTCCGATTTGTGGAACAACTGAACCAGGCTCGTATCTTCGTAGATCTGGCCCACATCCACGAAGACGCGTTCTGGGATGTGATCGATGTACACGATAAAACGCAACCACTGCTAGTGACGCATACGGGGGTTAATGGGGTTTGCTCATCGTGGCGCAATCTCACGGACAAGCAGATCCGCGCCATCGCCGAGACCCATGGAACCATCGGAATTATCTTCCATCAAGGCTTCCTCAAACGTCCCGGCGGGCCCACTGGAGCGGAGATGGTCGTAGAACATATCCAGCATGTCATCGACACCGTTGGCGACGATTTCGTATCGATCGGAAGTGATTATGACGGCATGATTACGCCACCCCGGGGCTTACGAAGTGCCGAACGATATCCATGTCTGGTACAAGCGATGCTGAACCGGGGATGGGTGCCGGAACGGATCCAGAAAATCCTCGGGACCAATTTCCTACGAACCCTTGAACAACTTCGGCCGACAGACACCTCTAAACCCTGATGAATTTCTCGAAGAAAACAGTTGCCGCGGCGATCACAGTCTTCGTCGCCATCGCGTTGATGTTGTTGTATCTCCTCGTCTTGTCGATGGCTCGATCCCGCGTTCGAGGACGGCTGGTGTCCGTAGGATTCAAGAAAACTATGGACGTCTCCGTCTCGATAACATCCGGAGTCACGGTTCGAAATCTTGAACGTGCCCACCCCATGACGGTCGGGGGCTTCGACATTCAAGTGGATGTCAAACGGGTGGAAGTACCCCTGAACCTCTTCAAGGTGGTTCTGGGGAAAAACCCGGTAAAAGGTGAATTCCGAGTCCACGGTGGTCAGCTTCGGATTGCCGCGGCGGCTCCAAACGACGGCCTCGACAAAGCCCAACCTCGAAGCGGCGGGCGATTACGCCGTGCTCTAAAGCGATTCTGTGGCCGGGGCTGCCGCATTAAGATGAGTGATATGGCGTTGATTTTCGATACGCCAGACGCTAATTGGGACCGCCCCAATGCTCTCGACGGCATCGCGACCGTTGACGCAGAGGGGGCGTTTACGGTCACCCTCGCCGATGAATCGGGCCTCAAGATCGCAGCAAATGGGAATCTCTTCCATCTCGGCTCCACCCTCGTGGCTCGTGTCGAACAGCCCCCGCCGCTGGAAATGCGTGGGGAGTTCGCCCATCGGCTGGAGAGTCAGCTATCCGCTCAACTGGGGCCGAGCATTGGGAACATCCTCACCAAACTCCAGGAAAGGACCACGTCCAGCGAAGCAACCTCGGCCCCACCACTCAAGACCATCTCATCCAAGACCGAGATAGGCTCAGTGGAGCTCGACGCAGATCGTCGCATCCATCTACGCAAAGCCTCCTACCGCCGTAGCCTCTCGAGTACCATGGAGGTTCGCGTATCGGTGGACGATCTGGTGGTCAGCCGAGGTGGACGACCGGGTTGCGAAAATCTGCCCCTATGCATCCATCTGCTCGACGGAGTTAGCCTTTCCGCCGGGGATCAGACACGTATGTTGACCGCGCAGGCCGAGGCTGCCAAGCCCTGCGGCGATGGCTGTCTCGCTGTCTTACACGCCCGGCTTGTATCCAAAGGTCTCGGATTCCCCTTCGTGGCCAATCTCGGACGTGTGCGTACCCTGTGGAATCCCGACACACGCCTATTGGAAGAGGTCCGCGCCGAAAACGGGACCATTACAGGCCTTCCTATCCCGCGGCTCCAGAAAAGTCCCCCGACAACAACAACCGACGAGCAGAAAGAAGATAAGAAAGAGCAGCTGAAACGTGAAGATCGATTTGCGCGTTTCGCACGCGCCAAATCACTTCAACTGGACAATCGCTACCAGAATTTCTTTGATACCACCTGGGGGCCGGGGCTGCTCCGCTTGAGCGACGATGGTTATACGATCCCTGGCTTCCATCTGTCCGACATCGAGTTTTCTACAATGCCCGATGCCGAAGTGCAGGCCCACGGCATCATCCGCTCCTTTGGTTTCCGGCAATCCGGACCGGGCCGCCTCACTATCGATGGCCGCATTGACCTGTCCGAAGCCCGTATCCAACAACGAGTACTGGTTCCCGCCAGTGAAAAATCCCAGGCCGAAGTCCGGTTCAATACAACTGACATTTCCATGAGCGTGGCAGGATCCGGGGTCTTGAACTACGATGGCAGCTTCACCTCTTCGTTCAGCGGGCGCCTTCCGAAAATTCAGATCGACCATCCGATGGTTGCCCCCAAAACGGTCGAGTTCAGCCCTCTCGATTTCGCCGGTACGTTCACACGGATTGTCCAACCAGGACGTTCCCGCTGGTTCGCTCCCAACCTGGAGATCAAGGCGAAACGAGGAGGAATCCTGCGACTCCATTCGGCCCTGGAAATCAATCGAACCAATCCAAAAAAGAGCGGCATGAGTCTGCGCCTGGAGGTCCCCAGGCAGGATTGTTGGGTCCTCTTCAAGAGCATACCCAGCGCCATGATGCCTGGCCTGGAACAAGCGGATTTTCGTGGCAGAGCCGAACTTACCATCGACTCCAGTATGCGCTTCCATCGGACCTATAATATGGAACTGGAAATCGCCGCCGACTTCGAAAGCTGCCGGATTACAAGTCTTGGGCGGGCCTTCGACATCAACGCCATGACCTCAAATACTGTCGTGTACAGGATTGAGGATCCGAGCCTGGATAAGCCGGTGCTCGTGGGCCCAGGTACCCGGGATTGGACCGAATTCCCGGAGATTCCAACACATGTCTGGGGGGCCGCCCTTGCGACGGAAGATCTTGGGTTCTGGAGTCACTATGGCTTCATGCCCTCACTGATTAAACGGGCGATCATCCTGAACCTTGACCGAGGTCGGTACGTATATGGGGGTAGCACCATCACACAACAGTTGGTGAAGAACCTGTTTCTATATCGCCAAAAAACCCTCGCCCGAAAACTGGTCGAAGGCATACTCGTATGGGGTGTAGAACAGAAGGTACCCAAACGTCGCATCCTGGAACTCTACCTCAACTGCATCGAATTCGGCCCCAAAATCTACGGTATCAAACAAGCCGCTGACACTTATTTTGGGCAGTTGCCGGCAGATCTGAATCCTGTAGAAGCCACCTACATTATGAACCTGAAGCCCGATCCACCCTACGGCTACCGCAACTGGCGCCGTCGTAGGACTACGCAACAATTCATACGGCGGCTCGAACAAGTGAAGGAACGTTTATTGGACCGTGAGTGGATCACTCCGGAAGAGGCCGAACTGATGGTTCCAGAAATCCTATACGACCGTGCCGTTCCCGTCCGACGTTGAACTGTAGCCGATTCCGTGGGAAGAAGAGAATCTTCGACAGGACCAGAGATCATGACCACCCCGATTCGAATCTTAGTTCCAGGCGCCGGTGGACCAGGCACGGTCAACCTGTGCAGATCGCTTCGAAGAGCACCCGATCCCGTGTATCTCATCGGTACCGACTGCGATCGTGCCTTTGCCACCCTTGCACAGACCGATGAAATCCACCTGGTGTCCCCAGCCGCCGACGAGCAAGCCTACCTGGGGCAAATCCAGCAGCTCGTCCATAGCCGACAGGTGGACGTGATTCTGCCCAACAACAGCATCGAGATTCGTGCCCTTGCCAAGTACCGTGAGTCCATTGATGCGAATATGGTTCTTCCATCGCTTTCATTTCTGGACCGGGCAAATAGCAAATGGGACTCCTATCGTTGTTGGCGCGATCAAGACCTGCCCGTGCCCCGGACATGGCTCCTCGAGGAGCCGACGGATGTCGCTCGCGTCTTCGACGAAGTGGACACGCTCCCCGTCTGGGTCCGAGGCGCAGGCATCCCAGGCCGGGGCATCGGTGTCGCGTCTCTACCCTGTGATAGCGCGGAGCAAGCCCGTATCTGGGTCGACTATTGGAAGGGCTGGGGCGGTATGATCGCCTCGGAGTTCCTGCCGGGAGCCAACCTTACCTGGATCGGACTGTTCCGAAACGGCGAACTGATCACAGGCCAGGGACGTGAGCGCGACCGCTATATACTTCCCCATATATCTCCATCGGGGATCACCGGAGCACCAGCCGTGAGCCATACGGTACATCGAGATGACATCGCAGATCTTGGGCTCAAAGCAGCACGCGGACTGGACCCAGCCGTCCATGGTGTCGTCTTCGTTGACTTTAAATGTGACGATAACAACCGCCCCTATATTACAGAACTCAATGCGGCCCGATTTGGAACCACCCATTTTTTCTACACGGCCGCTGGTCTCAACCTTCCCTGGCTTTCTGTCCTGCTGGCGCTGGACAAGCCTCTTCCGGAGACCCCCAGGCAGAATCCTCTACCAGACAATCTGTACTGGATCCGCACCCTCGACGCCGGTCCCGTACTGATCGCAGGCACCGATCTCGACGCTGGAAATCTACAGGCTGGAACCCGCTTCGACATAACCGGGGCCCCTCTCCCATAACAGACTGATTTCACATGGTATTCTCCATGAATTTCCCATCTCTCCGTGCGGTGCCTGCCTTGACATCAATGATAAAGCAGACTATGAGAGCGACCGCCTGCGAGAATGGTGGAATTGGTAGACACGCAAGGCTAAGGACCTTGTGGCTGCAAGGCTGTGAGGGTTCGAGTCCCTCTTCTCGCACTGCGATACCGCGAGCCGTTTTTCTGCTCGCGGTATTTTTTGTTTTGGGCTGTACGGACACGCCGGAACACGCCGTCCATACGCTGATTCAGGCCGCCAATTCAAAGGATACAGAATTGCTGCGCGAACGCATAAGCCGTCGTTCCCTTCCGCTTCTCAACCTGGCCCTGGAATACGGCGAAGCTGCTCCCGCCATCTCTCTTCCCACAACCGTCAGTCCCTATCGGATCCACCGGCTTGTGCCGGTAGGTGGTGGAATCACCTACGTAGAGGTCGAACAGAACTCCACTCTCTTTCGTCTTCCGATGATTCGAGAACGGGGACGGTGGCGACTTGACCTTCTGCTATTGGGCGATGATACGAGCCACCAGCCCATACCCTTAGACTCTGGCCCTCTGCCCCCACCCCTGAAATAGCACAAGACGATCCGGTGTTCGAACACAACCCCAAAATGCAACGCAGGAGCGTAAGTGTTCTCATCCTTGGCGTGGCCATCGTCAGCACCGCGGCGGTACTGATTCGACTAGCGGAGGCCCCGAAGCTGAGCGTCGCCTTCTGGCGTATTACCCTTGCAGCCGTGCTGCTCCTACCCGTATGGCTGCGCCCCCATCGACGGGCGGCTATCCGGGCCTTGAATGGGCGCCAGAAATGGTCCCTTATCGGGGCGGGCTTTTTCCTCGGAGTCCATTTTGCCACATGGATCTTGAGTCTCGCCTATACGAGTGTGGCTGCCTCCGTTCTACTTGTGACAACGAATCCAATCTGGGTCGGACTGATGAGTCCCTGGATCCTGGGAGAAAGACTACCCCGTCGCACCTGGCTCGGGATTATGGTGGCGTTATGCGGTACAGCCATCGTTGGAATGGACCTTCAATCGGGAGAGTTTTCCAATCCCGCCCTCGGAAATATACTCGCCTTGATCGGCTCGATCGCCATGAGCTGCTATCTTTTATTTGGACGTAAAGTCCGTCCCTCTCTGGATATATGGACCTACACATCGTCAACACTTCTGGTGGCCTGGGGCGTTCTAGCCGTGACGGTACTCGCAACCCAGACACCCGTTCACGGCTTCCCCCGCCGGGATTGGCTCGTCTTTGCTGCGCTGGCTCTGGGCCCGCAGCTCCTCGGCCATGGCTCGTTGTCGTGGGTACTGCGCTACATCCGCACCGAGATGGTTGCTGTGGCGTTGCTGGCGGAACCCATCGGCTCCGCACTTCTGGCCTGGCTTATCTTAGCTGAGATCCCCGGCCAGGGGGTGTGGATTGGTGGTCCAATCCTCATTCTTGGAATCGGCGTGGTCGTGATAGGCAAACGACCGAAACCACTGGAAAAATCGAGCCGATCGTCATAAGGTCAGCGCCATGAGTTCAAGACCTCTAGTACCCGATGCCGTCGCCAGGCTTCGTCCTTACGAGCCCGGACGAACCGAACAGGAGATCCGTTCCGCATACGGCCTGTCGAAGGTCATCAAGCTCGCCTCTAATGAGTCTTCCCAGGGCCCCTCGCCAGGCGTAAAAACGGCCGTTCAGAATTCACTCGGGAACGTACACCGCTACCCGTCTGCGGGCCAATCGAAACTTCGAACAGTGCTGGCCAAACACTTTCGGGTGAAGCCGGAAAACCTGGTCCTCGGATCGGGTAGTGAATCCATCATGGCCTGTATTATCCGGGCCTTTCTTCTCGATGATGATGAGGCCATCACCAGTGACTATACGTTCATCGGTTTCAACGTTCTGATCGCATCACGTGGTGTTCTCACTCATCGCGTACCCATGACCCCGGACTTCCGATTCGATTTACAGGGAATCGCAGACCGCATCAACGACCGGACAAAGATCATCTATGTGGCCAATCCCAACAATCCCACAGGGACCTACGTCACGACGGACGAGTTCACCCGATTCATGGAACGGGTTCCGAAACATGTTCTGGTGATCTGGGACGAAGCCTACTTTGAGTACGCGCAGGATCGAACGGATCTGCCCGACTCCATGCGTTACCGCCTGGACAATGTCATTACCCTGCGCACCTTCTCCAAGGCGTACGGAATGGCGGGCTTCCGCCTGGGTTATGGCCTGGCACATGAGCACCTCATCAGCCATATTCGCAAGGTACGCCTCCCCTTCGAGCCCAGTGTTATCGCTCTTGCGGCTGGCGTCGCCGCCCTCGAGGACCAGGAGCACGCGCAACGTACCCTGGCAATTAACCGGACTGAAAAAGTACGGGTAATGGAAGGTCTCCTCGAGCTGGGGTTCGAGCCCCTTCCATCCGCAGGTAATTTCCTGATGGTTCCATGCCAGGATGCGGACTCCATGGAAGATCTCGTGGAACAGCTGCTCCGAAAAGGCGTCATTGTGCGTGGTCTAAAGGCCTTTGATCTGCCAGCAGCCTTTCGGGTCACGATAGGCACGCCGGAGGAGAACGGTGTTTTCTTGAGCCACCTCACAGAGATCATTCGTGGTGGCAACGGTCTGGGGTCATGAAACCCTGTGACATCGCCGATCTTCTGCATGCATTTGGAGAAGATCTCGCGGCACGGGTCCAGGAGATCCCCCGTACCGAACGCGCAAAAGCACGCCAGACTCTCACCTCCACATTTCAGATGGAACAACAACTGCGCGACGATCAACAATCTGTTCCACTGTCTGAAGTTCGCCAGGTGCTGCAGGATTTGGATTCCTTGTTGATGCGGGTGATGCCGACACGTGAAGCAATCGATGTAGACCGACTGACCAATGGCTGGCGCTCCTGCTGGCCTGTACGCATTCGCGAGACCGTCAAGGATGAGATGATCCCCTGGTTGACCGAATTCCTGGACACAGACGAGCGATTCCGTACTCGTTTGGATTGGCTCTTCGAACGCTCTGAAAAAGCGGCGCAGACCGGCGGCGGAGGAATACGTGAAGCCCCAGAAGGCCCGGCCGGCGACGCCCGACACGATCATCTTGAACTCGTAGTTCGAAGAGGTCCCAAGAAGAGGCGCTGACGCGCGGAACGCTGTCTAACGAAATTGACACGCAGGTTGCTCCCCCCTACGCTCGTTACGTTGACGTAAGGCTGGCATTTTCACTATGGCGAAGAACGATCAGGGACGAGCATTGGGCTCTGTAGCCGCCGGCCATCCGGATACCGCCGCCGCCGCTCGCGACATCCTCCTTGAGGGTGGGAACGCCATCGATGCGGCGATCGCCGCGATCCTGGTAAGCACAGTCGCAGAAGGCCCTTTGACGGGTCTGGGAGGTGGTGGCTATGCCACCGTGCGAGATCCAGATGGCAAGATGCATACGGTTGATTTCTTCGTCAACACGCCTGGTCTCGGTCTAGAACTGACCCTGGATCGTCGTACACGTGGCTTTCATCCGATCGACATCGACTTTGGTAATACGAACCAGGTTTTCCACGTAGGAGGAGGCTCCATCGCAGTACCGGGCCTTCCCCTGGGTGTCGAACATCTCTGTGAACACTTTGGTACCATGCCGATGTCCCGTCTGGTCGAACCGGCCATTCGTGTCGCAAGGGAAGGGTTTCTGGTCACGGATGCCCTCGCGCAGATGGTGGACATCCTCCAGGATATCGCCATTGGTTCCGACATGGGCCGTGAATTCTATTGCCCGAATGGAGCCCTGCCAAGGTCCGGTGACCGCCTACGATTACCGGGGGCCGCAACCTATCTTGAGGATTTCGCGCAGCGGGGTGCGGAACCCACCTACCGGGGGGATATCGCCCGACAGTTGGTAGACGTGGTTACTGCAAACGAAGGGTATCTCACCCTGGAGGATCTGGCCTCCTACCGCGTCAGGCAAACCCCATCCGAACAGAGCTCCCTGGGAAACATCCGACTCCATATGCCACCGGCACCCGGACTCGGAGGACCCCTGATATCCTTCGCGCTGGATGTCATGGGGACCGATATCGAACGTCTACGAGACTTCGATGGAGACGCCATCATTCGTCTCGCCGCCGCACAGGCCGCGACCGATTCCTTTCGGTCTGAGATCGTCGATCCCCTTCTTCTCACCGGCTATGGGGGCCAGCAACATCGCGACAAAGATATCCAGGACAAATACCGATCCCGATACCAGACATGGGTTAAAAATCCGCAGGGTATGGCCACATTAATCCCCACATCGGCCGTCGGGAGTACAACCCATATCTCCGTTGTAGCGAGCGACGGGACCGTCTGCTCCGTGACTACCAGCAACGGTGAAGGATCAACCGTATGGATCGACGAACTCGGCTTTCATATAAACAATATGTTGGGCGAAGAAGATCTCCACCCCGGTTCGTTCCACCGTTATGACTCTGGTGTGCGTCTTCCCTCCATGATGGCACCTACAATCGCCGAGTCACCCGACGGACGCATTGTGGCGCTTGGTAGCGGTGGCAGTAATCGCCTACGCTCCGCCATCTTGCAGGTTGTGCTCCATCACCTGGCACGAAACGAATCCATGGCCGATGCTACACAACATCCGCGCGTGCACCTGGAAAATGGTGTTCTCGACATCGAACCCGGGATCGACACAACGATCGTGGACCGGCTAGAGGAGAAAGGGATGAACATCAACCGCTGGGACCAGACCAACCTGTACTTTGGAGGGGTGCATGCGGCTGGAGCCGACGCGAACGGAAAATTCAACGCAGCCGGAGATCCGCGGCGCGGTGGAATCGCAATGATTGCCGTGCCGACGCCTGATGCGCCCGGCAAATCCAAAGGCTGATCCTATAGACTTGCATGCATCCCACAAGTCCTTGAACATACGTCGTCATTTGGCGTCTTGGATTCGTGTCAGGTTTTCTTTGACAAGCGTAATAAAATTGTGCGTTTTGGCAGACAGTGCAGTGGATTCTGATCCACGTATCTCGATATTCAGACCTCGGAAAGGACCCAC
>CAUZEG010000048.1:0-19838 GCA_963578775.1 Myxococcales bacterium | reverse complement strand
TAAAAGACGCACCCGAAAAAACCCGGGTCCTGACGGCCGAAGAATTCATGTCCATTCCAGCGGGGAAGGAAGAGCCCGCTGCTCGCCGTGAAAAGACCATCCTCCACAAGAAACCTGTTCAAGTCTCGGCCCGTAAGAAAAAAAGACCCACCGTCGACGAATTACCTCCGCCCCTCGCCGAGGAGCCGTATGAAGCCACAAGCATCGGGATCGCCCCCTTCCCCGAACCGGTGGCCGAGCCCGAACCCGAACCGGAACCACCGGCCAAGCCCGTAGCCGATACCCTGGAGCCTGCTCGGATACAGAAATACCTCGATCAAATCGCGACTCTTACACGTGAGCGTGATGAGGCCGTTACGGAGCTCAAAGATGTGCGGCTTCAGTTGGAACAACTGGAGCAAGACCACCAACGTAAGTCCAACCGGGAAGACCGATTTGAAATCGAACTTGAGGCATTGAGCGAGAAGTATCGGGCCCTGAAAGATCAATCACGACGCCATGCAAGCCTGGTGGAAGATCTCCGTGAAGAGATCACCACTCGGGACGAACAGATCTTTGACGTGGAGCGAGAGCTGGTTGAGGTGCAGGGCACCGCCGCCAAACTGAATGAGAGTATCGAAGGAAGCCAGGACGTCATCAAGGATCTGAAGGTCGCAATCACCCAGCGGGATCGTCGCAATGAGGACGCACAGCGTCAGCTTGACCTGACGGAGTTCGAATATCGCAAGGTCAAAGAAGAGCTGGAGGCTCTGCAAAGTGGTTTCAACCAGGAAAATACCGACATGAAGAAAACCGAACGTCGGCTTTCGCATATGAAGGAGATCCTGGAAGAGAAAGAAGCGCATATCGAGAATCAACGTCTTCAACTCCAGGAAAAAGACCAGGAAATCCGCCTTGCGCGTATGGGCGTCGGAATCGAGGACCTGGAAGCTGAGAAGCGGAAAGTCCTCGAGGATTTCTATAAAAAGAGCCATGAAGTCGAGAAGTTGGAAGGTGAAATGAGGGAAAGCGCGTTCCAGTCAAAAGAGCTTCAGGAACAACTCAACTCCGCGAATGAACGGGTCGACCAGCTACAAAATAAGAAAGTCGACGTGACCGGACATCCAGACTTCAAAGCACTTGAGCGAAAGCTCAATAACGCCAAGAAACGTGCCCAGACCGCCAATGAAAAAACGAAAAACCTCGAAGCAACCCTCGCGACTTTTTCCCCTGATGATCGGGAACGCCTGGAGAACGAAATCCGTTTTTTGAATCGGAAACTGGAAGCGACCAAAGAGAAATCCCAGTCTGCCAAACGCGCTACTGAGAAGCCGGTAGACTCCGAGGCTGTGAACCAGGCTCTGGAGAGTTTCGAACAATGGCGCACGAATCTTGCGCTTATGAAGACCTATGTGCGAAATTTGAAAAAAGTAACGAAGGACCTTCCTGACGGGACCCATGATTCAATTAAGGGATTAGAAGGCTTGTCAAAGTTGTTGCAAACCGATGGACGGGAACTCGAAAAGAAGCTTAAGAAGCTGACGACGAGGAGTAAGAAATGACGGACAGTAGTGGTAGAATCAGCTCGCGGACTGAGATCACCGACCTCATCAAAGCTCGCTATGTACTGCTATACGTCATCAGTCATGAGGAAGAACGGGCGCTCAATCTGATACGTGACATCGCGACCAAGGAAGTACGCCACCGCCGCAAGGTGTTTACATGGTCTGTCACCGAAGGGATCCAGGGCGAGGACGGGGAAGCCATGCCGGATCACCGCGATCCCATGCGGGCCCTCGATTTCGCCCTCAAACTTGAGGAACACGCCATCTTCGTACTCAAGGACTTTCACCCATTCATGAAAGATCCAGGGCTGGTCCGAAAGCTGCGTGATATCCACCGCGCCTTCTCCGAAGGACGGACCATCCGGCATATCATACTGCTCTCCGGGATCTTCAAGATGCCGCCCGAACTCGAAAAGGAAGTGGCGGTTATTGACTTTGATCTACCCGACCGGGCCGAAATCGACGCTATCGTGGAGAACGCCATTCAAAGCCTTCCACCCAATACTCCTCTTGCACTTCGAGACGATGCGGAATTACGGGACCGGGTGGTGGAAGCAGCCCTCGGTTTGACCGCCGAAGAGGCCAAGAATGTCTTTGCCAAAAGTCTGGTCCGATCCAAGGATTTCGACTTCGACGTGATCCTCTCCGAAAAGAAGAATATCATTCGAAAGAGTGGCCTCCTGGAGTTCTTTGAAAGCCGCTACGAAATGACCGATATCGGTGGACTGCTTCCTTTGAAGGCCTGGCTTGGCAAACGGCAGAAGGCCTTCTCCAAGAAAGCAAGGGACTTTGGTCTTCCCCTCCCCAAGGGGATCTTGTTGATCGGGATCCCCGGCTGCGGAAAATCACTTACGGCCAAGGCTGTAGGCAGCCTATGGCGAATGCCCCTTCTACGACTGGACGTGGGCAAGGTTTTTGGTTCTCTGGTGGGTTCATCCGAAGAGAATATTCGCAAGGTGATTCGAACGGCTGAGGCTGTAGCGCCATCCATTCTATGGCTCGATGAGCTTGAAAAGGGATTCGCCGGCGTCCAGAGTAGTGGCGAAACCGATTCCGGCACGACAGCACGCGTATTTGCTTCGTTTATTACCTGGCTTCAGGAAAAAGAGTCGCCGGTCTTTGTCATCGCGACCGCGAACGATGTATCGGCGCTTCCCCCGGAACTGCTACGAAAAGGCCGTTTTGACGAGATCTTCTTTGTGGATCTTCCCAGTGCGAAGGAACGAAGTGATATCGTACGCATCCATCTTCGACGCAAGAATCGAAACCCGGACGATTTCAATATTGATGCCATCACCAATATGACCCAGAATTTTTCGGGTAGTGAAGTCGAACAGGGAATCGTCAGTGCCCTCTACGATGCTTTCGACGAGGACATCGAGGTCACCTCGGACCATATCGAGAACTCCTGCCGGGAGATCATCCCGCTGGCATTCACCATGAAAGAGAAGATCGATAAGATGCGGGAATGGTCCAAGGCGCGTGCCCGAATGGCCTCCAACCCCATCGAGGAACAAGAAGCCGAAGAAACCCCGTTGGAAATGTAGCCCTATGAGTCATTTTACGAGCGTAGCGACGAAGATAAAGAACGTAAACCTGCTCAAACGAGTACTAAAAGAGCTGGGCTACGAATTTACCGAGGCCGAAGAAGGCCAGAAGGTTCAAGTCAAAGGCTACCAGGGCCAGAAGACCGAAGCCGATATGGTGATACACGCCAGTAAGACCTACGACATCGGCGTGCGTGTCACGGAGAAAGGCGTGCAATTTGTGTCCGACTGGTGGGGCGTCGAAACGACCCGCGGGGTCAGCGAGGAAGAATTTATTAATACCATCACCCAGCGCTACGCCTATCATACCGTGAAGGACGCCGTATCGGCCAAGGGCTATACGGTTCAGGAAGAAGAAGTCGACGAACACGAAACCATCAAGATCAAGGTCAGGGGGTACTCCTGATGCCCGATATTACCATTGAAATCGCCAAGGACGGTTCCGTTCAGATAACAGTCGACGGAGCCAAGGGCGCCAAATGCGTCGATATCACCCGATTCCTGGAAGACGCCCTGGGTGAAGTGGCCGCGCGGGAGTTGACCGCCGAATATTACGAGACCGAGGTCGAAGAGACGGTCAAGGTTGGAACGGACGACGGGGATTAAATGCCGGATGAGTCCGACAAGAATGCCGCAGAGGAAACGACGCCAGTACCGACCGACGGCATAGACGAAAGCCAGCTCATCGATTCCCTATGGGAACGGTACCTCCGGCTAAACCACGATGTCGCGGCCCGGATTCAGGACCCGCCAAATCTCCAGCGTAGCTACCAGCTGGCGGCCAACGCGGAGGCCATTTCCCATCTTTCGTCGGTGGATCCGATCATCCACATTCAAAAACGGATTCAGGCTCTTGAAAATCCTGGTATCAAGGCGGCTCAACGGCAACGCCCTCTGGCCCCACCAGACGATCTGCCATTCAAGATGGAAGAAGTTTCCCCCCAGATGACCCTTCGGCCCATCCCCCGGTTGGAACGAGAACCACCGGATGAGCTACCCCTGGAGACTACCGTGTACACCCCGCTCTCACGGACGCAGCAGGAGGTCGAAGAGATGCACCAACAGGTCTGCCAATCCGTTCGGCCCCGGTTGCTTGGTGTGTGGAATCTGGACGTCATGATCGCCCATCGCCGGTTTCACCAGAGCCTCCTGCACAGGACCGACTGGACGGAATATCTTTCGGCTGACCGCCTTGAATCGCAGGATGGCCCGATCTGGCGCTGGAAAATCTGGGAACGATGGGACTCCATTCTGGATCCAATTCCCTATGACGAACGGCCCGCCGCCAGCGGCTATCTTTTCGACGAAGACAATCCCATTCCTATGACCTGAGGCGTAAAACCCATGCGGCCCACCCTTGTTTCTTTTCTGATTTTCATCGGTCTGACCATCTGCATCGCGGCCGGACCCGCAGCCGCGAATTCCGGGCATTACGGTGGCCAGGGGACATCCGTTTTACCACTCCAGTCAAACAAAATTCGGATGGTCCGGGAATCGGTCCATTTTGTGGCGCTGAATCAACTGAGGTATTGGGGCCCTCGAGCCTGGCAGGTCGTCTGCATATTTACCTTTGAGAATACGACGGACGGGGCGGTTGACGTGCCCATGGGTTTCCCCATTCAAGAAATCCGTTATGGAGACCCCGCATCGAAGCCGATTGTTGCCTTGAAAGACTTCAAGGTAGACGCCAACGGAAAGCCTATTACTACAACTGTAAAGCAGGACGGCTCCAAGCGGTTCCCGGCCGGTCTTCATACCTGGTCCGTCCACTTTGAAGCGAACGCGACG
The DNA here is from genome assembly GCA_963578775.1 of Myxococcales bacterium. Classification (GTDB taxonomy): domain Bacteria; phylum Myxococcota_A; class UBA9042; order UBA3505; family UBA3505; genus UBA3505. Next base: position 14,959 of record CAUZEG010000048.1, on the reverse strand, counting down.
CATGTAGTTACGACCCGCTATACCCTCCTGGGCTCCCGAACCATGGACGGCTATACCTACGTGCGCTATACCCTGACCACGGGTGCCACCTGGAGCGGCCCCATCGAAGACGTAAAAATCACAATTGAAACTCGTGATCATTCCCGGCTCCCTCCAAACGAACCCGGCGAAGGCAACGAGCTTTGTACCGAAGACGGACAACAGGACTGCATGATACCGGGAGTCATCGTCTCGGGCGGTACTCGTCCGGAGCTGCAGACCATCTTCAGTTGGCATCTGCAAAATCACGTCCCCGGTCATGACCTGCTATTCAGCTATCTGGCCGGCGCCCACGACCGGTACTTCCTACGACTATCGCTGAGCGCTGGCACGGAGGAAGCGGCAGAAGACGAAAATCTGCCGGTATACTTAGAGAACGAAAAACGAGATCTGATGCTCGCTCTCTTTGGCAAGTCCCTATATGGACAACGGCTCTATGCCACGCTTGCCGAGTACTGGTGGTATTATGTCGATCCGGGCTTCGATGAGAGCAAACTGAATCCCGAACCGGACCAGGTCGAGTTCCTGAAAAAGACGAAGTAGACTACTCTTCGTCGTGCTCACCCAGCAGGGCGGTGTCGATATGACTGGCCGCAGCCCGGATATAGGATAGATCGATACCCGTCCGAACACCCTCGGCTTCAAAGCGCTCCACAACCGCCTCGGTGGATACATTGCCCGGAGCTCCCGGTGCAAAGGGGCAGCCCCCAATACCACCGGCCGACGAATCAAAGATGCGGATCCCCATTTCGTAGCCCACAGCAATATTGTCCAACGCCCGGCCACGGGTATTATGCATATGCAAGGCCAGCTGCTCCACCGGTACGAATCGAGTGACCTCGGAGATCACCTGCCGCACCCGGGTCCGGGTACCCACACCGATCGTATCCCCCAACGCGATCTCTGCGCAGCCGGCCTGGTATAGGCGATCGGCCACCTCGGCCACCGCCCCGGGATCGATGCGGCCGGCGTAGGGACAGCCAAATGCGGTGCTCACATACCCACGCACCCAGACCCCATCGGCCTGGGCCCGCTCCAAAATAGGCGCAAACCTCTGCATCGACTCCTCAATGCCGGCGTTGGTGTTTTTCTTGTTGAAGGTCTCGCTGGCAGCCGTAAACAAGGCAATATTCCGTACCCCCACCGAACAGGCGCGCTCGTAACCACGCAGGTTCGGAACCAGAACCAGAAGACGAACGTCGCCGTCTTGTAGATGCGCCGTCGCTGCAAATACCTCTTCCGCGTCGGCCATCTGCGGCACTCGTTGCGGGTGCACAAAGGATGTGACTTCGATGACGTGACTTCCCGCCTGCGCCAGCAGCTCGATAAACCGTACCTTATCGGCTACGGAGAGCAGCTTTGCCGCATCCTGGAGCCCATCCCGTGGCCCGACTTCTACAAGAGTAATGTCGCGTGTTTGCCCAGCCATCATCCCGCCTCTTCCGGCTCAATGCGGACGAGTAGGCTGTCCTGGTCCACCTGAATTCCGACCTCCGTCTCCACCGACGAGACCCTGCCTTTGATCGCCGCCCGGACCCGCTGCTCCATCTTCATAGCCTCCACAACAACCACAACATCCCCTACGTCAACGACTTGTCCAACCGCAACTAATATATCGAGTACCCTGGCCGGCATCGGAGACCGGATTTCGCCCGTGGCCTGCCCATCGATACCGTCGCGCGCGACCCCGTCGATTCCCTGCAGCAGAAATACCCCCGAGCCATCATGAATCCAGATCTGGCCGGTCTCGTCTCGAGCCATATGAAATCGCTGAATCCTCTGGCCGTTCCAGACATCATATACGCCCTCGCCCCGCTGCGAGAACTCCAGTTCTACGCTTCGATCGGAGATCTGTACCCGGGCTTTCCCTCCGTGCAGCTCGGCGAGACCCAGGGATTCCACCTGATCGTCACATTTCCAGAAGCGGGACATCACGTCCTCCCCTTGACGGCTCCGGGCCGCCATGGCGAATAGGGATCGCTGTCACCCGTGCCCGCCGTACCTGCCCGGGTCCCCGATTCAAGGGCATCAAAAACCGCCACCGCCCCATAGGCCAGGTCGGACAATTCGGACCTGGCCTGCCAATCCGACATTTCCCGTTCAATGAACTGTGTATCTACGGTGGTCTCGCCCATAGCAGCCAATAGATCGGCCAGAAAACCAATATTCGTCCGGGTTCCAAGAATGACCGTTTCGCCTAGGGCCCCACTCATTCGTCGTAGGGCTGCACCTCGGTCGGCAGCGCTACAAATCAGTTTGGCGATCATAGGATCATAATCCGGGGAGATGATATCTCCCGCTTGAACCCCGGTGTCGACACGGATCCCAGGACCCGACGGCATCACAAAGGTAAGGAGGCGTCCCGGAGCGGGCAAGAAGCCGGCCGCGGGATCTTCCGCGTAGATCCGGCACTCGATGGAAAAACCGCGTCCCACCAGATCGTCTTGCTGGAACCGTAGCGTTTCTCCGGCGGCCACCCGCAGCTGGGCCTCCACCAGATCGACCCCGAACACTTCTTCCGTGATCGCGTGTTCCACCTGCAGACGGGTGTTCATCTCCAGAAAATAGAAGGAATCATCCGGCCCAAGAACAAACTCGACCGTTCCCGCCCCCACATAATCCACCGCCTTCGCGGCCTGGACCGCCGTCGCACATAGTGCCGTACGAACTTCATCCGGTAGATCAGGAGCCGGTGCCTGCTCCACCACCTTCTGGTAGCGACGCTGGGCCGAGCAATCCCGCTCCCCCATATGCACGACGTTACCATGCATATCTCCAAGGATCTGCACCTCGACATGCCGGGCCGGGCGGACCAGATGTTCGAGATATACGGTGGCGTCCCCAAAGGAACCGGACGCCTCGCGCCGCGCTGCCGCCAGAGCCTCAGGCAGCTCGTCGGCCGATTCGACCATACGCATACCCTTGCCTCCACCCCCGGCGGATGCCTTTACCAGAAGGGGGAAACCGATTTCGCCGGCGCCTTCGATCAGCCTATCGTCTTCCTCTTCGTGGTGCCCGGGGATCACCGGAACCCCGGCTTTCTCCATCAGTTCTCGGGCCCGGATCTTTCCACCCATGGCACGAATCGTATCCGGAGCCGGTCCTACGAAACGGATCCCCGCCTGCTGGCATCGGTCAGAAAAGTCGGCGTTTTCCGACAGGAAGCCATAGCCCGGATGAATGGCATCACAATCGAATTCCGCCGCAATCTGCAGAATCGCATCCATATCCAGATAGGCTCCCCGAGGATCGTCTCCTGGAAGAGCCGCCGCCTGATCCACGTAGCGGGCATGCAGGGCTTTGCTATCCACCTTGGAGTACAAGCCTACGGTATGGATCCCCATGGCGCGGGCGCTTCGACAGATTCGTACCGCAATCTCGCCACGGTTACAGATCAGCAGACGTCGGATGGGAACAGACTCAACCAAAGGGATCACTCATCAAGAGTTTGAACATAATGTGCCGCCCGTTTTTCCAGGAAGGCACCCAGTCCTTCGCGCCCCTCGTCGGACGCTCGCGCATCGGCACTGAGAGCCGCCATGTCCTCCATGACCTCCCCTGGGTCCTTGCCGTGCACCTCGTCCGGAATTCTTAAGGCCCGCTGTACCGCCCCGGGTCCACAGGAGAGCACACTCGTCAGCGCCTTATTGATTCGTTCATCCATGTCTTCATCGCTTTCGCAAAGAATATCAACCAGGCCCATATGCACGGCATCCTGGGCACGGATCCGATACGCGGTAGAGCAAAGCCCTTTCGCACGGGCGACGCCCAGTCGACGGGTTATGTAGGGACCGATCACCGCCGGTAGGATGCCCAGTTTTACTTCACTCAACGAAAAGGAGGCCCTCGGACCTGCGAAGACCAGATCACCGACCGCGGCCAGCCCGACACCACCTCCAAAGGTGGGGCCCTGGACGCGAACAAGGACCGGTTTGCCAAGGGTATCGAAAGCGCGAAACATCTGGGAGAGTTTCATGGCGTCGTCGATATTCTGTTCGCGGCTATATCCGCCGGACGTCCGCATATAGTTGATGTCTGCACCGGCACAAAAACACTTGCCGGTACTGGAGACTACCACCACTCGAATCGCCTCATCGGCCTTGAACTGCTCTGCCGCTCGCGTCAGCTCGGCGATCATCACATCGTCAAAAGCGTTATAGGCGTCCGGGCGATCCAATACGACCCAGCCAACCGCTCCTTTCGATTCAACCTTTACCGGTCCGTCACATTCGGAAGATGCCATAGCGACTCTCCTCAATGGGTTGATTCAGGGACATGGAAATGGATAAGGCGAGCACATCCCGAGTTGACGGGGGATCGAGGATCCCATCGTCCCAAAGACGTGCCGTACTGTAATATGGGCTCCCCTCGCGCTCGTATTTCTCCAGGATCGGAGCCCGATACGCCTCTTCATCCGCCGCACTCCAATCTTCGCCATCTCGAGCCATTTTCTCACGCCGCACTGTGGCCAGAACGCCGGCCGCCTGTTCTCCGCCCATCACACTGATTCGTGCCCCGGGGTACATGAACAGAAGACGCGGATCATAGGCTCGGCCACACATACCGTAGTTGCCGGCTCCGTAGGATCCACCCACCATAAGGGTAAAGCGTGGAACCGAGGAATTCGCAACCGCATGCACCATCTTCGCGCCATCTTTGGCGATGCCACCGGCCTCGTAGGCCCGACCCACCATAAAACCCGTAATATTCTGCAGGAATAGAAGCGGGATCTTTCGACTATTACAGAGCTCAATAAAATGGGTGCCTTTCAAAGCACTCTCCGAAAACAATATCCCGTTATTGGCCAGGATCCCTACCGGGTAGCCCCAGATATGGGCAAAGCCCGTTACCAATGTGGTGCCATATCGAGCCTTGAACTCGTCGAAACGACTGCCATCGACAATACGGGCGATCACTTCACGCATATCAAAGGACTGGCGAATATCCCTGGGCAGAACACCGTATAATTCGTCCGGATCATAGCGCGGCGGTTCGGGTGGAAGCAGGTTCATAGACACCCGCTTCTTACGGTTCAGGTTCTTTACGATCTGCCGTACAATTTCAATCGCGTGCTCGTCGTCTTCGGCAAAATGATCCGCTACGCCGCTCTCGCGAGTATGGACATCCGCTCCACCAAGCTCTTCAGCGGTTACGTCTTCGCCCGTCGCCGCCTTCACCAGGGGCGGCCCCCCCAGGAAGATGGTACCCGTCCCTTTTACGATTACGGCTTCGTCGCTCATGGCCGGAATATAGGCACCGCCAGCCGTGCAGGAACCGAGTACAGCACTGATCTGGGGGATCCCCGCTGCGCTCATCTGCGCCTCGTTGTAGAAAATCCGGCCAAAGTGCTGTTGATCGGGGAAAACCTCGTCCTGCATGGGCAAGAATGCCCCCCCGCTATCGACCAGGTAGACGCATGGGAGGTTGTTTTCCAGGGCGATCTGCTGAGCACGCAAATGCTTTCGAACCGTCAGGGGATAATAGGTCCCCCCTTTGACGGTGGCGTCATTTGCGATCACCAGACACTCATTACCTTCGATCGAGCCGACCCCGGTCACAATCCCGGCCGACGGCCCGCGTCCATCGTAGAGATCCCAGGCTGCCAGAGGGGAGAATTCGAGAAATTGGGTCCCTGGATCGATCAGGCGTTGGATCCGGTCCCTGACGAACATCTTTCCGCGCGATTCATGGAGATCGCGTGCTTTGGCGCCACCCCCGTTCTGGACCGTATCAATACGGCTTGCCAGTTCATCTGCCAGAGCACGCTGGTGCGCTGCATTCTCCTTGAACTCAGCGGTTTTGACTTTGATCTGACTCTCTATGACCGGCATCCCCATACCTCGCCTGGATTGGATGGGATAGTGTAAAGCAGCATACTCTCGTTCTTCGTCCGCGCAAAAGCCTTTTTCAGACCGTAAAACCCGACGCCCCCGACGTGGTACCAAAGGCTCCGTCGCCACCCCTGGGCGTCTGTGCCCAGAGATGCAGGGCCTCCCATCGGACATCTTCCGCATCGGGCATCTCTGTCGTGCCAACCTGTGCATCGGTTGCCGCCTTGTCAGCCAGAGCATTGAGTACCGTCTCAATGCCTCGAACCGCTGCGATGGCCTCCCCATATTGCCCCGCTTCCAGATAGCTCTGCGCCTCCGACATCCGCATGTCGAGATCGTCGGCTTCGGAACCGGCGACATCGGGCCGGGACAAAGCCAGCTCTGCCCGCAAACTATAAACATCCGCAATCGCTCGACGAGCGACATTTTCGTCGTTCAGGCGCTCGTGGGCGATAAACTCGGAATCCTTCAACAGACGCTGTGCACGAGTCAGTATGCGGTTCGCTTGCTTCCAATCGGGGTTCGCCTGGCAGGCCAGGTCGGCACGGATCTGGGCCAGCAAAACCCGGCCCTGCTCATATCGCTCACGGGCAGGAGAATCCTCGAATTCCGCCAGACTAACGTGCACGGACACCTGATCTGCCAGAGCTCGTACCTCTTCTTGTAATACCCCCGTAAGTTGGTATTCACGTTGTGCCGACACCGACAGGTCCAGGATCTTGCGTACATCCCGGCCTAGTTGGACACATATTCGATGAAGACCGACGCAGTCCGGTCGATCAACGTGCAGCTCGTGACGTAATCGCGCCAACTCCGAGGCGTATCGCTTAACCTGCTCACCATGGTCTGCCGGCGCAAAACGAGCATCGCGGTCAACCATCTGCTTCACCATTGCAATATCCCGTTCCACATCCTGTAGATGTTGCAGCGCCTCATTGCGTAGTTCTGCGAAGTTGTCGTTTACGTCTTCCAGTTCATCAAAGACTGTCCTTGCCGCTCCAAGCGCGCCCTCAAAACGCCGTAGGACCTCGCGGCTTCGCAGGCCCTGCACCTGACCACCATCGAAGGCCGCCGCGCATTGCCGGGCAAAACCCAACAGGTTCTCCACTTCCTCAACGCGGCCACGAAGAACGGTCAGGGCTACGTCGTTATTCTTGGTTTCCAACTCATCCAGCCGAGCGTTGGCATCCGGATAGCTGCCCTCCATGTCTTCCAACTCGGCCGTCAGACGCTCCAACTCGGCCTCCATCGATCCCCGGGCCTCCAGGGCTGTGTCCACCAGTCGATGAAACAGCTCACTGCGTTCAACAATCTCCTGTGCCAACTCGCTGGTTCGCTCCGGATTGGTACCAACGACGGCATCTATCAGTTCGGCATATCGGTCCAGAGCATCCGCCAGCATCGCCTCCGGCTCAAAGCCAGGTTCGCCAATGGACGTTTCGGTATCCTTGCGAAGTGTCTCCACACGTTCCAGCTGTTCACGTAGCCCGGTCAAGCCGGTCCGCGCCGAACGAACCGAGTCCATACAAGCTGTGGCCGAGGACTCCAGATCGGCAGTCTCAACCCGGAAGGATTCCATGCCTTGCATAGTCCCCAGGGGATCGGTCCATATCTGTTTCTCCATATTGGCCAGACGCGGCGTAATCGAGCTGAACAGATGGGCAAAACGGGTCGTGTCGATGCCCAGGTGTTCCAGCCCTAGCAGTGCCGATTGTGCCCTCTTCAAGGACCGTTTCGCTTCTACGAGCTGCATCGGAGCCTGCCGCAATGCTTCATCGAGTTCTCGAAGAGGCTCTAGCCAATCGTATGCCGGTGTCTCCACCCACTCCAACCAAGCGCGTGCCGAGCGCCTATCACCCCATTCATCGGGCACCAGACGGCGATAGTCCATCTTCTCCTGGGAGCTCACACCGACCTCAAGTATATCGTCTTCTAGCAGCGATACGATCTTCTGGTGATGTTCGTCGTCGGCCGAATCCCCAGCCAATTTCAGCTGGGCTCTGGCCTCTTCGAGCCGTGACTTCAGAACGTGGCAGCATACAAAGACCTCGTCGGACTTCCGGCCAACGATGGTATATTGCTCCAGACTGGCCCCCTCGAACCGGTTATAGAGTCCGGCCGTGCCATACACCGATGGATGACTGTTTTGAACCTCCAATAACCGAATCTCAACCCGACCCAATCGTTCGGCCCAATCCTCGACCCGGTCCTTCGCCTGGGCCTTGGCCGTAGACTCCGAACCACGACTACGCCAGACCACCAGCCCTACTCCGATCAAGATCAACAGACCCGCCAGAATTGGCAGCAGGCGATCCCAGAGTGTCTTCGTTCTACGGGTGTCATCGACGTAACGCTGGGCCGTATCCATGGTATGTTGGGCCCTGCGAATATTACGGCGGGCCTGCGCGGGCCGGGTCCGAAGTGCCTCGGTATCATCCAACAGATCTTCCGCCAGGCCGACCAGGCTATGCACACCGGAATCAGCCTTATGTCGGGCCACAGCACCCTTCATCCGGGATAGCCGACTCCAGGCCCGTTCAAGCTCGGATCCAAATATCTGTTCCTCCGACAATTTCTCTAATTTCAGTTCCGCCAGGCGAACATCAACGGATAGCACCAGATCCGAAAGGGCCTTTGCATACTCCGTCGCGGCTACCCCTTCTGGAAACGCGCTACCACGGATCACAGCAGAGATCTCCGAGCCCTCAAAGCCCATCTGGGTCCAGAGTTGCCCTGGCACCATCCAGAGATCGCCCGTACTCTGCATGAAGACGATCAAGATCTCATTTTCTGCGTCTATATTCTCGGCCCAATATACATGGAGTTTCATCGCATAGGCCCGCAGAGCGGTCACTCCGGTAGGTTCTGCTTTGTCCAGAATCACCAGGGTATAGCGGGCCGAGACCTTGCTCTCGAAAGTCAGAAATTCACGTAGCGGCCCGTAGATATCCGCCACATCCACGGCCACCACACGATGGTCCGAGGATTCCAACGGGTCCGGATACTCGGGCAGCGCTTCACTCCCCTGCAGGCTCGTGCTGAACAATACCAGCCACGCAAAACAAGCAAAGACCGCAGCGCGAACAGTTGGGTATTGGGACCGTTTCGGCATCGAAATTATTTATTCTCCTACGGCGAGTTTTCTACACCCCACCGGGACCGTTCGCAAGTGGTATACTAACCGGGCACCCCCCCATAGCGCGGAGCTGGCCATGCAGACAAATCATCGTCGCTTGCCAGCGCTCTATTTGCGTGGGATTTTCGATCCGAAACCGATCCTTTTTTGAGCGATCCAAAATGTCCGCACCTGTCATTTCCCCCGAAGTTCTCGAACTCCTACGTCACCAGAGTGGTCTGAGCATCGACCGCGATGGCTGTTTTCGCCACAAAGATGGACCCATTACCCACGAGCGGATCCTCGACACATTATACCGCGGTCTGGAGATCGCGGATGATGGACAACTCATCGTCCGAATTGCCGACCAATGGGCCTATATCCCCTTCGAAGACAGTCCCTACGTCGTACAAAATATCCGCGTGCTGGAACCAGATCAGCCGCAGAATCTCGAACTGCTGCTGGTGGGAGGACGACGTGAACGCCTCGATACGGCCAGTCTGGCTCTGAAAGGAAGCCATGATCTGTATTGCCGGGTCGAATCCGGACGGGCACGGGCCCGGTTCTCGCGCACCGCGTACCACAATCTGCTGCCCTATATCATTGAGGACGACCAGGCTCCGAGCGGTTATGGATTGCAACTCGGCTCAAGCGTCACGCCTATCGCATTATTTGAGGACAAATGACGCCGCAGCCGACCGTCCTTTTATTCGATATCGACGGTACCCTGGTGGATGCCGGCGGTATGGGCCGGGTTGCTATGGAAGAGGCCTTCTTTCGGATCTGTGGGCAACAAGATGTATGTAGCTTTACCTTCGCCGGGCAGACCGACGCTCTTATCGCCGAAAAAGGCCTGCGTAACGCACGGCTCGAGCCAACACCAGAGCGTGTGCAATCTCTGCTATCGAATTATCTGGAAGTGCTTAAAAGGGAGATAGAAACGAACAATCGGGCGACCCTCTATCCAGGTTGTACGCAGCTCCTCGATACGCTTCGCCAATACGATCACCTTGCCATCGGCCTGGGCACAGGCAACGTCGAGGCTGGCGCCTTCTTGAAGTTATCCGCAGCGGGGCTGGGTCCCTACTTTGGCTTCGGTGGCTACGGCTCGGACCATGGCAACAGAGCCACTCTGATCCGCAATGGGTTCTTGCGCGGTGCCGTCCATCTGGGCGGTGAACAGACGCCATATCGCCGCGTAGTCATCGGCGACACCGCCCTGGATGTGGAGGCCGCCCAGGCCAATCAAGCGGAAACTCTGGGCGTGCTGACGGGAGGAGATACGCGTGAGGAGCTGGTGGCCGCCGGTGCCGAATGCATCGTGGAGACCCTCGAAGATCCCCGGGCCGCCGCCTTCCTCATCGGAGCCTGAGTCGAATCCACGGCTCCTACGGGGTGTCCAACAGACCATAACCCTGATAGGGCGAATCGGGATGCAGACGTACATCATCCGGTAGCGGTGGCAACAACTCCCAGGTTTCCGGATGGTCCGGAGGAAGTTTATCGGTGTGTTCCCCCGGTTCGATACAGCGGTAGAGGTCGCTCTTCCATAGTACGTGATCGCCCTCTTTATAATAGACCGGCGCGTTCGCGTTGGCCCCTGCAAGATCGGTCCATATCTCCACCAGGAAGTAGTCAAAATCGGCAGGGAAGCCCGCATCCATAAACATCACCGGATCGCTGGTAGTGTTTACATTACCGCTGGTCACGATATTGGGCTTGGGTTGTACCAACTGGGAGTCCCCATCCCAGGTATTATTAAAGAGCTCCACCGGATTGGTCTGGGGCCCCGACACACCGAAAAAGTTCTGAGGTGGCAGCTTACCGGGGCTTATCTCATCATAGCTGAAGACCATCTCCCGGAAGGTGTTGTCTTCAAAGCGATAGGTGGTCATCCCGTTGGCGAATGTACCAATATATACGCCTACAGCGTTTCGTCCGTTGCTAAAGTAGTTGTCATGGTAGTGGACCAGATCCCCCTCCTGATACACATCGCCCTCCGCCTCGAGGGGATGCATATTGACCATCAACTCCCCGCCACCAATGACGATATTATGGTGAACGGACACGCTACCTTCGCGTGGCCCCAGCTGCGTAGCGTTGTCCTGCCAGGGCTGGAAGGGATCCTTCCAATCCAGGGCCCCCAACATAAAGACATTATGGTGTATCTCGCTGCCGCCACCCACCTGTCCGACCTGAATCAGCTCGGTTCCGGATCGTAGGAGCCGGTTATTGTAGATCTCAATGCCCATGATCTTATGCTGGGGCTGGGTCTGGGTACTGCCAATATAGAAGCACTCACTGCCCGTATCGTGCACATAGAGATCATGAATCTTCACGTTCTCCATTATGGCATCCCCCTCGTCGTCCGTCTTAAGAACCAGACCGGCAAAGCCTACCCGCGCAATCTCGACAAACTCCACCTCAAAGTCGGTTGCTCCTCCTCGGATGGAAAGCCCCGAGACCGCCAGGTTCGTGGGCCCATTGCCGACGAACTGATCGTCCACCATGATGCCGTATTTTCCGGCGGTATGGGCGTAGTTGTTGCCATCATGTCCCGGAAAGGCGTGATGCCCGGTCTGACCGACAGGATCCCAACGTCCTGTAAGGATCCAGTTGGACCCGCCGCTCAGACCAAAGAGAGAATAGAATTCCAGAGCACCCACCCAGACCTGGCCTCCTTTGTTCGTAATGACCAGCGGGTGATCGGGTGATCGATCCGGAAGATTACTGATACCGAGATACTTGTAGTGACCGGCTGGAATATAGAGCCGATCGAGCGTGCTCCAATCTACTTCAGGGAAAGAGGCTTGAACATCCGAATAATGGAAGCCCTGACCCGACTGATTCTCGGGCAATAGAAGGCTGGTCTCAGGAATGTTAAAGACCGCCTCACAGTCTCCTGTACTACAACACCCCGTAACGATATCCGTCGTCTGGCACTGGTCTTCGAAACAGATATCTTCCGTACAATTCAAGCCATCGTCACAATGCACATCCTCCGTACAGCAGCCCGCGATGGCTAGCTGTTGGCAGCTGGCGCTTATACAACTGTCGGCCGTACAGATGTCGTCATCGGCACAATGGCTATCCACAGAACAGAAAACAGCCTCCTCCATATTGGCCCCCGTCTGAATGCTGCCCGTGAGATTGGCTCCCGTAAAATCCGTATTGGTGACAATGGCATCCGTAAGATCGGCGTTTGGGAGATGGGCATCCACGAGACTGGTGCCACTGAGATCCGCCCCGCTCAGATTGGCGTTACCAAGGTTCGCCTGGGACAGGTCCAACCCCGAGAGATCGACTCCGGAAAGATCGACGGCATACAGATTGGCACCGGGTCCCACCAGAACACGGGAATCGTCGGACCGGATCACACAAACCCAGGACGTGGGTAAGGCGGCCGGACAATCACCACTCAGGGGTGCCGCAAACACATGCCACATCACCGCGCCAGTCAGATTCGCATCCGAAAGGTCCGAATATTGGAAATTCACATTGGTAAGGTCGGCTCCGATCAGATCCACCCCACCGAGCTGGGCATATTTCAGAACTGCATTGGATAGATTCGTACCGCCGAGACTGATTTCATACTCCGTGGCCGCACAAAACACGCCATTCCAATGCTGGGTGCTCCAATCACAGCCTGGATTATCCGTGGTGATATCCACCGAGGCCACACCGGCTGCAAAGCCTTCGTCGAAGCTGGCCTGGTTGTCCGTGGTGATGTCCACCGAGGCCGCACCGGCCTCGTATCCCTCGTCGTAGGGAGCTTGATTATCTGTGGTGATGTCCACCGAAATCACACCGGCTGCAAAGCCTTCATCGTAGGAAGCTTGATTGTCCGTGGTGATGTCGACCGAGACCACACCGGCGCTAAAGCCCTCATCAAAGCTGACCTGGTTGTCCGTGGTGATGTCCACCGAGGCCACACCAGCGCTAAAGCCCTCGTCATAGCTGGCCTGGTTGTCCGTGGTGATATCTACCGAGACCACACCGGCGCTAAAGCCCTCATCAAAGCTGGCCAGATTGTCCGTGGTGATGTCCACCGAAGCCTCGCCCGCCGCGAATCCCTCGTCGTAGCTGACCTGGTTATCTGTGGTGATATCCACAGAATCGACTCCTTCTTGAAAACTCTGGCTCAGGGCGGCCTCGCTCACCACACAGTGCGTACTAGCCGCGTTCAGTACGGTGCCTTCACCGCATCCGATCGTCTTCGGTACAGGCTCCGCTTCACAGGCGTAGAGCGTGGCTCCAATCAAAAAGGTGAAAGCAAATCCGATGTTCCTCATGGTCTTCTCCACGACATATCTTTCATAGTCTCTGTACTAGGAGGCAGTCTCTCGATTGAGAGCCACCAGAATCTGATCAAGCTTGCCCAGAAAGCGGGAGTGATCTTTGCCTTCTGTCGGACGGGGACCGCCGGCGGCGACACCCAGTTCCCGAAGGTTCTGCGAGAGCTCGCGCCCCGCCAGAGCCGACCCGATAGAATCCTCGGTAAACTCCTTTCCCTTTTGCCCGACCACCCGGGCCCCCATCTGCAGGCAGCGAGCCGCCAGGGGTATATCGTTGGTAACCACCACATCCCCCGGGCCGGCGTTCTCCGCGATCCAGTCATCCGCGACATCGGCACCCTGCTCCACCACAATACATTCGATGAGCGGACTCTCGGGCGTCTGCAACCATTGGTTGGCCACCACCCGCACAGGCCATCGATAGCGCCGCGCCACTTTGTAGGTCTCCGCTTTCACGGAGCAGGCGTCGGCGTCGATGTAGATGGTTCCCATTAAGATCCTATACCACTACTTTGTGCCCACTCCGCCCAACGTTTCAGAAATGGTAGCCGACGCGCCGGGCCAGGCTCTGATCAAGGAGCCGGTATTCGCAGCCCATATACGGCGCCACGCCCAATGCCCGCACCACTGGCGGTAGGCCCGCTAATGACCCAGATAGCACCTCCTTCTGCGCTCGCGCTCGTATCCATGGAAAAGCCCAATTGACCCACCGGACGGGACGGCTCGCCGTGCATGGTCAATATGGGAGCCGGCACAATGGAACCGTCGGCTTCCACCGCATACGCATGGGCTCCACCCGTTCCTTCCGCGCCACCGATGGCACCCTTTGGATGTGACACCGCGATAGCCGCATTACCATTCGACGCCACCCCCGGTAGAAACGCGACCTGGGCACCAAACTCTCCGCTGACCACATCCCCTACAATGAGGTTGGTGTCCTCGTCGTTGGCCAGGGAGTGGAGGGTCGTCGGCCGACTGCCCATAGTCCAGGCTTCGGGCGTATATTCCAAGATACGACTGCCCGATACGAAATACACCGCGCCATAGGTCGTATTATTCACTCGATAGCCGGTTCCTCCGACTAGCAGATCATCGACTCCGTCGCCGTCGGCGTCATGGCCACCCGCCAGAGACACTCCCATCCAGGCATTCGCGGATTCGATCGCCAGACTGATCCGATGGACTTCCTGAAAGATGCAGCTCTCTCCCCAACCAAAGACCACATGGACGCTGCCCGCATTGCTCTTCGCATGATCATCATACGGTGCACCGATGGCAAAGTCGTCGCAGCCATCGTTGTTGAGATCTCCCATGGCGGCCATTGTATGCATCTCATCCGATGCGATTGCCCCATGCAGATGGGTGTCGGCGCTACAAATCACATTGATCTTATCGGCGCTCCAGGTCGGCCTCCCATAGAGAACCGCCGCGCCACCAGCATTCGCGCGACCCAGGAAGTCCCAGGCTCTACCCGACACGAGTACATCGTCATAGTCGTCACCATTGATGTCGACTCCACCAAGAACGTCCCGCATTCCGCCCTGCCAGGCCTGTGTACCATAATAGACGAAGGTCGGATTCTCCGAGAAGAACCCTTCGGCTGTATCCGAATATATATAGACAGCAGAGGCATACCCCACGGCTCCGCCACAGGTGGTCACCCCCTGTCCCTCCTGGTA
>CAUZEG010000047.1:0-20097 GCA_963578775.1 Myxococcales bacterium | reverse complement strand
ACATCTTTGGTGAAGGTCGGACCAACGACTTTGCCGAGTCCATTGGGATCGAGCCGCTGGGCGAACTACCAATCGATCTGGCCGTAGCACCTTCGGGAGATACCGGTATACCCATTACAGTTTCCACACCGGGCGGCGATCAAGGCAAACGATACAAGAAGATCGCCGAGAAAACGGTCGTGAAATTGGCACAGATTGCGATTGAAAAGTCACAGGACCAAAGGGCTAAGAACTTTTTCAACATCCGCACGAACTGAGCTTTGAACGGCTCATCTGAAACCATATCGGTAGGTCTGCTCTCCCTGGGCGGACTGGTCGTTCCCGTGCTGGGGCCCGATTTGTCGGGCGACGGCCCGGTTTCGGTCTTCTGTTGCAACTCTCGACCCGGGCAGAAAGCGGGCCTTTTCCGTCTGTTGGCCATATCCGGAGGAGAGACCATTCAGGAACAGGTCCTGGAGCTGGACGCGGAGCGCTGTGGTGAAGCCCTGTTTCAGGTGGATTTCCAATCGGACGATTCCGGTTCAATCCTCGTGACAAGCCAGCTTCTTCGGGGAGCCAGTCAATCCCTTCCCGAATCGGTCTCCATCCAACTACCTCCCACCGTAGCGGCCGTATCGGAAGAAGAGGAATGGAATCTACAGGCGGTAAGAGCCCAGGCCGTGGTGCGCTGGTATCGGGCGATGCTTATGGAACGTGATGTGCGAATACAGCTCCGAGACGACTTTCGCCGGATACGGCGTCTCGCCGACGACGTAGACGCAGCCATCCGAGTCGACGACCACTCTTCAGTTCTGGGGGGCGTGACAAAATTGCTGGCGTTGGCGATCGAGTTGGAGGCCCAGACCGGCATTCCACCCTTTCCGAGTGGTACACCGCTGGTCTTTTTACCCGACCCGGCCGGCTGATCCCGCGAGGGGCTCAGCGCCCGCTCATCTCCAGGAATTGTCGGGATTCTACACCCGTGTAGATCTGCCGTGGTCTCGCGATCTTCTGCTCCTTGTCCAGCAGTAACTCTTCCCACTGGGCCAGCCAGCCAACGGTTCTTGGAATGCCGAATAATACCGTAAAGAAGGCCGGTGGGAACTGCATAGCCTCGTAGATAAGCCCCGAATAGAAATCCACATTCGGATAGAGGTTCCGCGATACGAAATAGTCGTCGCGAAGCGCAATCGACTCCAATTCGATGGCCATGTCGATAAGCGGGTTCTTACCCGTCACATCGAATACGTCATATGCCAGCTTCTTGATGATTCGGGCCCGCGGATCATAGGCCTTATATACGCGATGGCCAAAGCCCATCAGACGCTGGTCTCCCCGTTTCACCGACTCGATATAGGCAGGGATGCGGTCCTTCGAACCAATCTCACGCAACATCCGAAGGACAGCCTCATTGGCACCACCATGGAGTGGTCCGTATAGAGCCGCCGCAGCCGCTGCGGTTGCGCTGAATGGGTCCGCATGACTGGAACCAACACCACGCATAGCCGTCGCGCTGCAGTTTTGTTCATGGTCGGCATGGAGGATGAATAATACATCCATTGCACGAACCAGATCAGGATGCGGCTCATAGGTTTCCACACCAATCTTTTTCACCATGGAAAGGAAATTGCCCGGATAGGATAGAGTGTTCAGGGGATATACAAAGGGCAGGCCCATTCCGTGCCGGTAGCTGAACGCGGCAATGGTCGGAACCTTGGCAATCAGACGAACCATCGAGAGTTCGCGCGAATCCGCAGACTGTATCCGTTTGGCTTCTGGATAGAAGGTACTGAGCGCCCCTACCGTTGCCACAAACATTCCCATGGGATGGGCATCAATGCGAAATCCTTCCATGAACCGCCGAATATTCTCATGAAGGAAGGTATGGTGTGTGATTTCATCGGTCCATTCGCTGAGTTGATCTCGGTTGGGAAGCTCTCCCTTTATGATGAGATAGGCAACCTCAAGAAAGGTGCAACGCTCCGCCAGGTCCTCAATTGAGTAGCCGCGGTACCGTAAGATCCCTTCATCTCCATTAATGAAGGTGATGTTGCTCCGACACGCGGCGGTATTTTTATAGCCCGGATCGTAGGCCATCAGACCGAAATCATTTTCGGATACCTTAATGGCACGCAGATCCATCGCGCGGATGGTTCCATCTTCAACCGGCAGTTCATAGGTCCGGCCGGTACGATTATCGGTGATCGTCACACTTTCCTTGGTCATTCTTTAACCTTCTTACTGGGTCCCTTCTCATTCACACCGGATGGGTTTAATGACCCATCCAGTCGGATTTGGCAAATCAAGTAATGCGGATTACACCCCATCCAAAGCCTGGTTGGTCTCTGCTTCGGACAACTTTAGATGATGCGCTAATTCGATAATTATGGTCTGTCGGATCTGGTCTTTCAGCTCTTCAACGGAGCGAACAGAACGCTCCACATTTCGCTGAAACAATATCATGCAGATTGGATCGGCGATAGAGCGAACCAGGCCCCCATCATTCAAGTCTCCCACCTCCAGGCACACACCGAGCATCGTGGGAGGAAACGGTACCGGTTCCGCCGGGTTCAAGGCCATGGGAGGAACAGGGAAAACCTGAAGTCCAGGTCGAATGTCCCGCTCTTCCAAGGTCGGCGGCAAGGCCTGAAGTACGGCCCGGGCCTCTCCCACAATCAGATCCGTGGGAACTCGTAACGGATTGGGGAATGCAGTGGCGTCCAGGGCGGCAGCATCTCGGTAAAACCGATCCGCGTCGGTGCTATTACCCAATAATTCCTCAGCCATAGCACGAAGATGGAGAATCTCGGGATCGGACGGATACAGTTCGGTCAACTCCCGAAGATCATCAGCCGCTCCAAGAACATCTCCCAATTCGATATAGACACGACACCGCTCCACGGCCAGATCGCCGTTCTTTGGATCCATATCGATGGCGGTATCGAGGTAGGAAAGGGCAATGCGGGGATGTCCCAGATCGAGCAGGGCAGCGGCGCGAATCAGCAATAATTCTCCCACACGACCCAAATGCTGTAACGCCTCCTCAGTACACTGAAAAGCCTCATCAGGCCGACGCTCGTGAAGCGCCTGGCGCGCTTTCTGTAGCAAACGACCAGGACCCGAGGGAGAGGCAAACCCCCTATGATATCTTCGGGTCGGACGAATGCCCGAGCTAGACGGATAATCACGCATAGGATCAGCTCTCTACCTGATAGCGTGTCAACCAATTGGAGTACTCATCCAGCTCCGCTCGCACCACACGCTGGAAGCGTTCCTGCATTTTTTTCGTGATGGGACCAGGGGCACCTTTTCCAATGACCCGGCCATCTACTTCACGGACCGGTGTGACCTCAGCGGCTGTACCCGTCAGGAAAATCTCATCCGCAAGGTACAGGGAATCTCGACCGAATAGACAAGCCCGTACGGGGATCCCCATATCCTTCGCAAAATGGATGATCGTATCGCGCGTTACACCGCCCAGAATATCCGCCTGGAGCGGAGGCGTAAGAATCTCTCCATCACGTACGAGAAAGAGATTCTCGCCAGTGCCCTCAACAACATAGCCCTCATGGTTGACCATGAGCGCCTCGTCATAGCCATTTCGAACCGCTTCCTCCTTGGCCAATATCGCGTTCACATAGTGGCCGGGGATCTTACCTTTGGCCAGAACACCCGCCCCTCCAAGACGCGTAAAGGAGGAAACACAACAACGTACACCCCGGTTGAGTCCGTCTTCACCTAGATACGCGCCCCAACTCCAGACAGCGACACAGAGATGGATCGGATTGTTATAGGCGAATAGACCCATTGCACCACTGCCTAAAAAGGCGAGTGGACGCGCATAGCCTTCGGATAGACCGTTGGCTCGAAAGGTCCGAATGACGGCCTCATCAATCTGCTCACACGTATAGGGCATCTTGAGATTACAGATGGTCATCGACTCTACCAGTCGTTCCGAATGATCGGACAACCGGAAGATTGCCCCTTCATGGGGGCCAACTTGATAGGACCGAATCCCCTCAAAGGCCCCCAGACCGTAGTGCATTGTATAGTTCAATACATGCACCTGTGCCTGATCCCAGGAAATCAGATCACCGTCCATCCAAATGTACTTCGTCGGTTGTACCATGATTGATACTCCACAATTGTATTCCGTACTTGGACCACCAGACCCGCCCGGGCTTTACGGAACCTCGCCAGAGTTCCCACCGATCCCTCATACACCTACGCAGCACGGCACGGGTCATACTATCGACACATGTCCACTTTAAGAAGAGGACCGATCGCACATGTCTCTTTAGTATCGATTACCGGCCATAAACGCAATCGTGGCGAACAAACCCCCTCGTTTTTGTACCTGTATCCGAGTCAAACTGGGCCGCAAGATATGGATTTGCTTGATTTTATCTGGATCGACGGGTACAAGCCACCGGTCACTTCGGCCCGGCTGCACGAACCGTCTCGGAGCTAGCTCATGAGCAAAAAAAACGCCCAGCCCAGTAATTCGGACACGTCCGAAACTGGTGTAAATCGGCCCGAAGGTCCGGACGCAACGCTGGTCATCCCCGTTTATAACGAGGAGATCCTGCTGGAACAGGCGATTACCGACTTCATAGAAGCACTCAAGGTGGTCGATTGGTCCTATGAGATAGTCATCACCGAAAATGGTAGTACGGACCGGACCGTGGAAATCGCGACGGCTCTCACGGACCGACTCGAAAACGTCCGGTTTCTCCATACGGGAGAGCCGAATTACGGTCTGGCCCTACGCCGTGGCATCAAGGATGCCCGCGGCACCTTCGTACTATGCGATGAAATCGACATTTGCGACCAGGAATTCCACAGTCGGGCCATGAGTATTCTACAGGCCGACAAATGCGATATGGTCGTAGGCAGCAAAGCGCATAAAGACGCCAAGGATCCCCGTCCTATGATGCGACGTATGGCTACTCAGACCATCAATATGATGCTTCGTGTCAGCCTGGGGTTCAAGGGAACCGATACACATGGGCTGAAGGCGTTCCGTCGTGAACGCCTTTTGCCGGTTGTCGATGAATGCATCGTAGACAAAGACCTTTTTGCCAGCGAATTTGTCATCCGTGCCGAGCGCGGCGGCTATCGGATCCTGGAGATTCCGGTGGAAATCATAGAAAAGCGCGCCCCGTCCATCAACCTGTTCCGGCGTGTCCCAAATGTCATGAAAAACCTCGGGCGATTGATTATGGCGATCCGATTTGGACGTGACGTCTAAGGACGGCATCACATGGGATCCACGCAAACCAGACAACTCGCTGTCAACGTAGACATTGATGCCATACGGCATTACCGGGCTATCTGGGGCCTCGGTACGTCCGAGAGCACGGCCGCTGATCCCATCTGGGAGTTGGGCGTGCCCCGCTTTCTAAAACTCTTTAAGGAGCTGGGGATCCGCGCCACCTTTTTTGTGGTCGCCTCCGATCTGGTCATAACGGCTGAAGGCGGCGCGGCCGTCGACTCCGATTCCATCGTCCGGCGCCAGCAGATCCTCCAGCAGATGGTCGCCGAAGGTCATGAAGTCGCGTCCCATTCCTTTAGTCACGACTACCGCATATCGTCCTGGTCCACGGAAGAGCAGCTCCATGATCTGTGTCGGGCTCGATCCGTGCTTGAACAGATCACGGACATTCCCGTGGTGGGTTTCCGAGCTCCTGGCTACAATCTGAGCCCATCGTTTGTCGACGCCATCAAGCAGAGTGGAGCCACCTACTCTTCGAGCCGATTCCCATCGCCTCCCTACTTCGCTGCCAAATGGCTGACTATGGCCGGTGCTGCCCTACGAGGTCGTAAATCGGGTTCGATCGTCGGTGAAAAGATCGCACCCTTTCGGTCCGCGGCCCCCTACCGCCATACCAATGATCTCCTGGAGCTACCCATGAGCGTAGTTCCCGTTCTACGGTTGCCCGCCATCGGGACCTTCTTCACCTTATATGGGAAACGCGGGTACAAGCTGTTTGCGCCCATGGTCGCCCGCCAGAAATGGCTGAATATTGAGTTTCATGGAATTGATCTCGTCGGGCCGGACGACCCGGGAATTGACGCCAAGGTGGTCAAGCATCAGCCCGACCTCAAACACTCTGTGGATACGAAGCGCGAGCTATTTGTTCGTTGGCTGGAACGACTTGCGGACGACCGCGTCCAGGACCATCTGTCCCGTCTCGCCGTCCATCAAACGGCTAAGCCAACGGACTAGTGGAAACCTTCGTTTTTGAGCACAACCCAACGGCCGTCTCGTTTCTCCATGAGTACGTTATAGCGGAAGTGTGCCAGGCTCCGCTTCTCCAGGAACTTATTGTAGTACGCCAGATCGTGGATTTGTAATCGCAAGCGGTTGTTATCGAGCGGTATAAGATCAATCTGCGGAGCTCGAAGCCACCAGAACAGGCGTTGGCCCTTCTTGGTCCGTTTGAAGGCAACCACCGCCGGATGATGCAGATTATGGACCAAAATCTTGTCAAAGTTCACCCCGACCAACGGCAAGGCAAGATGCATGACATACGCATTCTTTTGATCGTGGGCCACGGCCGTCCAGAAGAACGGCGCAAACGGTGCGGGTATGACCCGCTGGCGGGCATAGATCGCGCACGCACAGACATCTTCGCCCGGATCGCAACGTTCGTAACGGCGTCCGGTTTCCGGATTGGTCCGATCCGGCATACAGGCCGCACCGCCGGGACAATGACTCGAATTCAAACAGGCAATACGTGCCGGGATCTGCTGGTGATCCAGGGTAAGCTCCAAGGAGGCTTCTGCGACCCCATGTGCCACACCACAAAATACATAATAGAGGCCCAGCACAACGAACGCAGCACGAAATACGAGTTTTTCCCCGAGGCCCTTCCGAAAAAACCACGGCAGAATAAATATCGCCCAGATCACCACATCGACTATGAACACCCAGTCGAGCGCAACCCGGGCATCGTCAAAGGGTAACCACAACATGGTGCCCCAGGAGGTCGGCACATCCATAAAGATATGCGCCCCATAGGCCAGACCGATCAACAATGCCAACGGCCCTATTCGAACATCTCGCCAGATTGCACGAAACAGGCCCGTCAAAAGGGCGGTCGCGACCAGCCATCCAACCAGGGAGTGGGTGATCCCACGGTGGTCGAAGATGTAGGCTTCATACCCCTGAAAGGTCATCTGAACGATATCCAGATCGGCCACGTTGGATGCAACAACAGCAGCCCAGGTCGCGCGCTTTGCTCCGAGCGGCTCCTGGAATCCAGTGCGCGCCAATGCGGCACCAGCCAGGCTATGCGTGATGATATCCATTGATTCCGAACCTAGCTTGATTCCGTTTCTATTTCACGTGCAAACTGTTTTCTCTCGAGCCGGTCCAAAACTGACAGGAACGCCTTGCCCGACGTCGTAAATTTCCCGTGTTCGCGCAGAACATCCATGCCGGCACGATTGTTATTTACAAGAGTCCGCACATGCTCCTTCAGATAGGGGTGGGACATCTCCGGATCTCCGTGTTGGCGCCTACGGTGGAAAAACGCTACCACCGGAATAAAGGCATGTACCGCCAGCAAGACGCCCATAAGGGGCCGTGGATCCGGACGTACCGGCGATCGATAGCTTGCATCACGCGGCCCTACCAAAATGGGATCCAGATTCATAAGCATATGTAACTTATTGTGTTGAAACTCATGAATCATTGCCTCACACAACATCCGCGGCATGGGGTGCAGGGTCAGATACGAGCTCCCTACGGCCGCTTGAATAGACAAGGAATGGTGCTTTTCCGGTAGATAGCCAATGGGGAGCCACTGCTGCATCAGGACCGCCATCTCCGCTCGTATCTCGGGGAGCCACTGTCCAATCTCCGCAAGTGCCTTTGCTAATGCATCGGTCCATTCCGAGGCCGAACGGTCCCCCAGGGTCACCGAATGCCCAGCCATTTCGGGATGGGCCCCTTCATCATGAATAGGTAGAGCATCATATAATGCCAGCCGGACTGTCTCGTCGATGGGCACAGACATATCCACGACGATGAATCCCATAGAGTCCCCGTGGGCTTCCAATTCGGCCCGGCTCAGCTCCGCGCCGATCATGGGGGCTTCTGGGCTGAACCGGGTCTTCACATTGTGATTACTAAGCTCGATTCGCTCCAGCTTGGCGTCCATGGCAACCGATAAACCCGCGGTTGACCAGGGAATCGCAACATCCAATGGCTGCAGGTAAATCGGCGACGTGTCATCAAGCAGGCCATCAACAGCCATCTCCCAGGCCACCACCGCAACCAGAATCTTCAATCGCTGAAGATATTCGGCGGCCCGTTCATTGCGAAAGGAGTCGGTCGCGGCATACACCAGGCCGGAAACCGTGACGCGATGGAACAGGCGGTACAGCTTTGTGCGTGCCTCGGTGTCCTCTGCCAACGCTCGCGTCCGTTGCTGGATCGTTGCCAGCGCATCATCCACAAGCGACTCATTCGAGGGGCCCAGCTCATGAATGAGCTGTACGGTATTCCGCACATGACGCTTCATGAGGAGACGCACTGCCCGTGTTCCATTGGCCGTCAGGGTCAATTCGCCCAATAAGGACTCTGTGGTTTCAGACTCGGACACAATTCATCCTAAAAAGAAATCTTCGCCTCTACGGTACGGCCCAATCGCACAGAACTCAATACCGGCCCGTCGGAATCAGTTGACCGCCTCGTTCATCCACCATGGCTTCATCGGAGAAACAATAGAGCCAGGCCGAACATGGTCCCGCCTCGGTTTTAATCTCACAAAGAACCCGATCGTATTCCTGGCCCTCTCCCTCGAAGCGGTCTAGAACGATCAAAGCCCGCTCCAGGTCGATATATGTCTGTAACTCGCCATATACATGCCCATCGCCAGCCACAACGGCGGGATAGCCGACAGGAAGCGAAAAGATCCGATAGCCGCGCAACGTTGCGGAACGTGAATGGGTCCAACCCGCCTGCTTTGCCATATAGAAGTAGCGTTTCCCCTCCTTGAGGGATCCGTAGACAAATATTCCTACGGGTTCTTCTTGTTCTCGAATGGCCATCGTGACACCCTTTGCGCTCCATTCTTTCGACAGGTCATTTCATGGCTACAATCATGGTCGCCGGCGCGACCGGCTTCACAGGAACCCTGGTCGCCCAGGAGGTGAACAGGGTTGGTCTACCTCTAGCCGTATCCGCACGCAACTCCGACAAGCTGGCCTGGCTATTGAAGATCCTGCCTGAATCCACCCAACACCGGCTGGCCTCTCCGACCGATCCTGCGAGTCTTCACGGGCTTTTTGAGGGCTCGGATGTCGTAATCAACACCATCGGTCCCTTCTCCGACCTGGGCCTACCCATGGTGAAAGCGGCCGTGGAACAGGGAGTGCACTATCTCGACACCACTGGCGAAGCCACCTATATGAACGAGGTCCTTGAAACGTACGATCAGCAAGCTCGTGAGCAATCCATCGCCATCGTATGTGCCCAGGCCTTTGAATACGCCCTGGGAGACTGTGCCTGCTCGTTGGCCCTCAAATCACTGGGTGGCTCCGCAGACAGTCTCGAAGTCTTCTACCAGGTAGATGCAGCCACAACCTCACGGGGCACCTTGAAATCCATCCTTCGAATGGCATATGAGCCGGTTCAGTTCTGGGCGGAAGGGAAATTATGTCAGGAGCCCATTGGTCGGTCTGTCGAAACGATCCAATTTCCACGTAGGGACACTACTTTCACCGCAATTGGATTTACCGGTGGCGAGGTGATCCATGTCCCGAGACGAGCAGAGGTCGGACTCCTGCGTACCTATATGGTCGTCCCCCGGGCCACCGTACGCAGACTTCGATTGGGACGTCCCGCTCTAAGACTCCTACGCTGGTCTGCCTTTCGAAAAGCCACCGACGCCTGGATCGACAAAAGACCCGAGGGACCGAACTCCGAACAACGATCCTTGAATAAATTTCGTGTTCTTGTACGCGGGCAACGAGGAAACCGGCGCGCTGAATGTCTTGTCACCGGGCATGACCCCTACGGAATCACCGCGACCATTGCAGTACAGGGCGCTCGACTCCTTCAAGAACAGGGACCCAGACGGACCGGTGTCGTATCCACCGCGATGGCTTTTGAACCGGAAGCGTTTCTACGCCAACTCGAATCGGCTCAGGTGCGAACAGAAGTCCAGACGACCTCCCTCTGACCCCCTCTTTTTTTGACAGATCACCCCAGTACGGCACACTGAAAGCTGGTAGATTGGGGAATATCATGGCATCGGTCGTAAAGCGCCGAAACGCGAAAGGGGCGGAAGAGCCCAAAAGAATTACGCGCATCAAAGTGCTCTGTGACAATCAAGAGCAGTTGATTGAGGCATTCACACTTCGCTTTTCGGGGGATTCAGTGCTGATCACCTGCGGGACCCAGCTGACGACCGGTACAAAGGTGACCATCATGCCCCTGGGCTTCGCCATGAATGACGACTTTCTTGAGCTACAGGGTACGGTCATTCGGACCTACGAGAATGTGCTGGAATCCGCCTACGCGGAGAACCGTTTCCTGATGGGCATAGAGTTGAAGTTAGACGCGAATACGAGATCCGTAATCCGCAAGATCTGCGAAGATGTGGGCGAAACCATGGTCATCGATCCGAACGGCGCCCACATAGATGACAATGCCCATCTCGATAGCGCGGTCTGGCGAATCCGTTAATCTGACCGACTCGCACTCGACGAATTCGTTCCAGCCGGTTATGACCGTGTCATGAATGACGGTGGAACACAGGTCTCTCTGGGTATCATCGGGCTGGGAAGAATGGCCGAGGCCATCGTACGAGGCGTCATCGCGGCTGATACTCTGAGCCCGGCTGACATTCTCGCAGCCCGCCGTAACAGCGGCGAATTGAACCGTCAGGCTTCGGAGCTCGGCATACGAACTACGGTAGACAACCAGCGCGTTGCGGAGGAGTGTACCGTCCTTCTACTGGCCGTAAAACCCAATCAGCTCCTGGGCATTGCCAACTCGCTCACAAAGCTCAAGAAAGACAAACTAATCATCAGTGTCGCTGCAGGTATACCCACCACGGCCATCGAAGAAGCCCTCGTGGAAGAGGTGCCTGTTGTACGTGCGATGCCCAACACTCCTGCACTCGTCGGTGCCGGTATAACCGCCATATGCGGGGGGCGTCACGCCACCGCGGAACATCTGAAACTGGCATCGCAGTTGCTTGGAGCGACCGGCACATGCCTTACCGTAGAGGAACATTGGATGGATGCAATCACAGCCATATCCGGGTCGGGACCCGCCTATTATTTTCGCTTTACGGAAGCACTGGCGCAGGCCGCGATCTCCGTGGGTCTGCAGCCAGAACTAGCGCAACAGCTCGCCTGCGAAACCTTTATCGGTGCCGCCCGTCTGATGGAAGAGTCCGGTCGAACCCCAGAAGAGTTGCGACGTCAGGTAACAAGCCCGGGGGGCACAACAGAGGCCGCACTTGGCTGTTTTGATGACCACGACCTGGCAGGTCTGGTCGAGAAAGCTGTCGCCCGCGCACTTGCTCGCGGCATTGAAATTGGCCAGCAGGCCACGGAAACGGAGTAGATCGTGGAAAAGAGATTCAATAGCGTTTTTCGGCCCGATCTATTCGAGGGCCAGGTCATCCTGGTGACCGGTGGGGGGACTGGAATCGGTCGCTGCATTGGCCATGAACTCGCCGCATTGGGGGCCCAGGTAATCCTTTCGGGACGTCGGCCTGAACCCCTGGAGCAAACCGTCGAAGAGATCAAAGAAGCCGGCGGAATTGCCCATGCCTGTCCCATGAATATTCGTGAACAGGAAGAGGTGGACCAGAGCGTCCGTCAGTTGGTCGATGACCACGGTCCGATTCATGGGCTAGTCAACAATGCAGGAGGTCAATTCCTCAGCCCGGCCGCCATGATTAAACCCAAGGGGTGGCGTGCGGTAATCGACACCAACCTCAACGGCACCTTCTTTGTGAGCCAGGCCGTCTTTCATAGTTCTATGGCCAACCATGGAGGCACCATCGTCAATATCGTTGCCGATATGTGGAACGGCTTCCCCGGTATGGCGCATACCGGCGCGGCTCGAGCGGGTGTGGTCAATCTGACCAAGACACTCTCCATCGAGTGGGCTTCTGCTGGAGTGCGTGTCAACGCGGTGGCTCCGGGAGTCATCCTCTCGAGCGGAATGAACAACTATCCTGAATCCGTCCAGAAGATGTTGAAAGAGAGCCTCTGGAAAAACCCCAGCTCCCGACTCGGTACCGAGAGCGAGGTGTCCGCGTCGGTGGTCTTTTTACTATCACCCGCCAGCGCCTATATCAGCGGCACCACGATCCGGGTAGACGGAGCAAGCTCTCTGCAGAAGGAAGCTATGCTCCCCTATATTCAACACGATCGACTCGCTCCATGGGACGGCTTCCATCTCAAGGCCGACCTGCCCGATCTGCTACGCACCGATTCCGATTCGTGAACGGTCAGAGGATCGGGGGTAGCGGAGGATCGGGAACCGTCAGTACCCCAGTAGGACCGGACAGCCCCAACTGATCACCAAGATCTGCGATGGGTCCGAGTAGGGCGGCTGCTTCGGGTGCCAGAGGACGTGGATCATCAGCGGATTCTCGCCCCATGAGGCGGCTCCAAAGACCTTTACGGGCCGGGAATCGCTTCAATTTGAGTGGAGTAGTAGAGGAAACCCCCAGCAGTTGTCGTAACTCATCAAAGGCAACCTGGTAACCACCCAATCGGTCCACCAGGCCAGATTTGATGGCATCTTCGCCCGACCATACCCGCCCTCTGGCGACCTCTTCCACCTGGGCCGGTTCAAGCCCCCGTGATTCCGCAACGCGCTGTTTGAAGGCGTCGTAGATCCGGTCCAACGTAGCCTGCAATTGGGCCCACTGCGTCTCCGTGAAATCCTGTTGCATGCTGAATAGAGCGGCGTTTTCATGGGTTCGAACATCATCCCAATCCACTCCCAGCCGGCTCCACAGATCGCGGGTCACAAACTTGCCGGTAATCACGCCTATCGAACCGGTAAGTGTCCCCGGCTGGGCCACCACTTTGTCCGCGCCCATGGCCACAAAGTAGCCCCCGGAGCCCGCCACATCTCCCATGGTCGCGACCACGGGCTTCTTCTTTCGACGGGCTTCACGAACCGCTCTCCAGATGGTGTCGGAGGCCACATACGAACCTCCACGACTATCCACTCGAAAGAGAATCGCTTTCACCTTCTTATCCGCAATGGCTTTGCGAAACGCCTGGGTCACCGTATCCGCGCCCATAGTCTGCGACCGCATCAACCCTCGATTTCTACTGGGCCCACGCATCACATTCCCGACTCCATAGATCAACGCAACGGTCTTCGGTTTCTTGTCGCGAACCCGAAGACGAGCCATGAAGCCTGACAAGGTTAATCGCTGGATCTTGGGACCGAACTTCTCCTTTAAACGCTCCTCCACCTCATCCTGGTAGAGCAGACCATCGACCAATCCCCGACTCAGAGCATGTTCGCCATCATAGACACCATCGGTCATATAGGCTTCGAGTACAGCCGGATCGATGGTGCGTGACGCGATAATGCCGTGCGCGATCTGTTCCTGCAAAGACTGTAGATACCGTTCGGTGGCTTCCCGATGCGGCTCGTTATAACCGGTCTCCGTGAACATATTAATCGCGTTCTTATACTCCGATCGATTTTCCAGGCGAGGCTTTACACCAAGCTTTTCAAGGGCCTTCTTTACAAAGGGCGCTTCCGCGATAAGCCCTGTAAGCTCCACATCACCGGACGGCTGGATATAGATCTCATCACATGCGGTCGCGAGGTAATAGGCGCCATTGCCACCGCGTCCTTCGCCAAAGGTTTCGGCGAATGCGATGGTGGGTTTTCCGGATTCACGAAAATGGGAGATGGCGTCTCGCACCTCCTGGAGCCGTGCCATTCCGAGTGCGGGCGTTCCGATTCGTAACCATAATCCCCGAACCCGCGGATTCGCAGCGGCCCGTCGTAAACCGGAGATCACATCCAGCACCGTACTCTTTTCTTTCCCGAAAACCATCGACTGAATGCGTTCATCGGCTATCTCGGGTAACGAATCGCTAAGATTCAGCTCCAACAAAACGGAGCGAGGAATACGCTTACGGCGGTAGCGGCGAATAAGCGCGCGGGCTATCCCAAGCAACAGGGCCACCGACACAGCGACCCCGATTCCGATCATTGCGATCTCCAGTTCACGTGGCATCTTCAGATCTCCTTACTGCGGTTCCACCCTATTCGAGGGGACTACCTTGCCGGTAGTTGTCTGCTCTAGCAAACACGTCGAGCCGATGAAAGTCGGGTTGCTCCCCGGGAACGGGGATCATCGCCTGAAAGGCGCGGTTTTTACCCGCTCCATGTATGGAATAGGCGTTCACAGTCCAAGGCTCCGACGGAAGAATATCCGCCACGAAACTCGCTTCTGCTGTCCATCGATCCGCGTCCACCTGTACTCGATAATCCTGAAGCAACGGTTGGGAGACGACATGTCGAACCTCCTCAAGCTCGAGCATCAAATAGTGTCCATGCGGCCCCATCTCCAGTTCAATATAGCGCTGATCGGAACCGGCGATAAAGAGCTCTACAACCTCGTAGAGCCAGAGTCCCATGGTAGGTCCCGGCGAATCGATAGGTGCGGGGTCGCGGTAGAATGGTGCATCCACCCAGACGTGGACTCGGTCCGGTCCAATCTCAAATCCAAGACGAACCTGGTCGCCTTCGGGCAGGACCTTCCCATCCCAGCTATGTCCGATCGACAACTCGAAACGCGTGGTAGAATCAGTCACCGTATTGCTTCAACAACTGCTTGGCGATCGTAAGTCGCTGCAGATTGCTTGTCCCTTCATAGATCTGGCCGATCTTCGCGTCCCGGTAGTACTTTTCGACCGGGAATTCCTTGCTATATCCCACGCCCCCGAGGAACTCCACGCATTGGGATGTAACGCGTTCGGCCATAATCGAAGAAAAGAGCTTGGCCATAGCCGCCTCGGTGAGGAACGGTTTTCCAGCTTCTCGAAGACGGGCCGCGTTGTAGACCAATAGACGCGCAGCCTCAATCTGTGTGGCCAGATCCGCAAATTGGAACTGAATCCCCTGAAAGTCACATAACCGCGTATTGAACTGCTTTCGCTCCCGCAAATAGGACATCGCAAAGTCGAACGCTCCCTGCGCAATACCGACCATCTGCGCCCCGATGCCGATACGGCCTTCATTGAGGGTTTCAATCGCCACCTTATAACCCTTGCCCACCTCTCCAAGCACATTTTCCCTGGGCACGATGCAGTCTTCCAGGATCAGCTCTGTGGTGCTGCTGGCACGAATTCCCAGCTTGTCTTCCTTGGGACCAATTCGAAATCCGTCGAAGTCCTTCTCGATTAGAAAACTCGTGATTCCGCGATATCCAAGGCTCGGATCGACGGTGGCCATAAGAACAAAAACACTCGCCTCCACTCCGTTGGTGATCCACATCTTGGAGCCGTTCAAAACAAAATGGTCGCCTTTATCCTCTGCCCGGCATTTCAACGCGAAGGCGTCGGAGCCACTGCTGGACTCACTTAAAGCGTAGGCTCCTATCCAGTCCTTGGCCAATCGCGTCAGATAACGGTCCTGCTGTGCCGAACTACCCCAGTTCAACAGGGCATTGATAACCAGTGTATTTTGGACATCCACCATGACGGATATGCTGGCGTCGGCCTCGGCCAGGGCCTCAATCGCAAGTATCGAATTAAAGAATGTGCTTTCGGAACCACCAAACTTCTCCGGTATCTCGATCCCCATAAGCCCAAGCGCAAAGCATCCGTCCAGGATCTCCGGCCGGATCTTCATAGCTTTGTCCATTTCAGCCGCATACGGTGCAATCTGTTCTTTGGCAAAGGACCGAACCGCATCGCGAAACATGCCTTCTTCTTCGCTCAATACTGTCAATGGCTGTTCGTTCATCAAGGCCTCCATGGGGTCAGGGCGCCCTTTTTCTATTTCCCCCCCCACGAAATCGCAAGTGAAAGATGATTGAAGCAAACGCCTTTCGCCCGAGAGCCGGTTCGGTTAAGGTGATAAAACTCTGACTTTCAGGAACGCTATATTACCCAAAATGATTGGCTCCCACCGCACGTTTTCGATTCTCGTAGGCCTCCTCGTTCTCGCAACGATGGCGTGTAATGAGCTTCGACCGGAAGGGGTGCGAAGTAGCCTGGACGATGAGCAAGGGGGACCCCAGGTGATCTATGACCCCCTGGCACGCCCCGATCCGGTCGTTCCCTTTCCAAATAATCAAGCAACGCGTCTGGTGGACAATGCCACAACGGGACGCCAGTTGAACTTCTTTACGACCTCTCCACTGCTCCACGATCGTAAACTAAAAAAGCAGATGAACCGTCTCGACGGCTTCAGCATCAATGCCCCCATCTCAGTATCCTTCGATGCGCCGCTTGATCTGTCCACGGTCCAGGAAGGGACCGTACTCGTCGTCGATGCCACTCCAGGTTCACCGACCTTCGGCCAGTCCATGCCCCTGGATACGACCAGCGCCGCCTACCCGATCAATATCAAGCCCCGTTCCCTCTTCTCCTATGATCCATGGGCCCATCTCCCCGACCTGCTTTTCGCGGAAGATAATGAACAGGACGGAGTACGAATCACGTATTATGAACGAGAAACCAACACCCTGTTCATCCGTCCCTATTTCCCGCTTCGCCCCAAGACCACCTATGCGGTCTTGCTTACCCGCGACCTTAAGGGAGAACAGGGCAAATCGATTCACTCCCCCTTTACGAGCATCAACGCAGCAGACCAGACCTCCGTCATCAACGGGGTACTGAATGAAACAGGGATCGCGGCCGATGAAATCGCCTTCGCATGGACCTTCACGACCCAGAGCATCGGAGAGAACCTCATCGCACTCCGAAAGGGCCTCGATGGGGAAGGGGACTTTGCCTACCTGCACGAGCTGTATCCGGCCCAAATTGGGGCCATCACCGATCTCGACGTTACCGTAGATGGAGACGGTTCCTATGCCAGTGAAGGTGTGCCCTTCAGCCCGAGAGATCATCGCTTTACTCTCAAGCCCCAATTCCTGGCCAAGATATTCGGTGAGATTGGCGATCTGACCCAGGGCGTGAATCTGACCAACTTTGAGAATATCGATTATCTGGTCTTTGGGACCTTTCCGGCGCCGGATTTCCGGTCGCCCGAGGATCATTCGATCTGGGTGGATCTGACGAATGGCACCGTCGACCACACGGCCAAGCCGGTACCCTTTCTGGTATCCGTGCCCAAGGAGACCGACGAATACAAGCCGCCCTTCCCGGTTATTATCCATTGCCACGCCTCGCGAACATCCCGGCTGGAACTCACCATAATTGCCGATCAGATGGCCCAGTACGGCTTCGCTATGGTCGGTGTAGATGCAGCCGGCCATGGACCCATTGGCGGGGACCTGCACGCACTACTCGAACGCCAGGGCGACGATGTCCCCGAAGACCTGGCCATGTTTCTGCTGGCCTACATCGGCGGACTGCTGACTGGAGAGAGCATCGTAACCAGCGATATGAACCTCCAGGAAGCCCTATACGCCCTGGAACAGATCGGCCTGTGGAATGCTCTATTTGTAGAAGGACGTACGGAAGATCAGGACAAAGATGGACTTCTACTTTCCGGGGATTCCTACTTTGTACCCAATCCCTTTGAGCTGAGTTCCAACGCCACGCAGACGGTTATGGATAATCTATATGTGCTGCGGTGGTTGCGAGGTTTGAGCCAGGACCAGCTCCCAGGGCCGGGCCTGGATGATCCCAGACAAGCCTCAGTCGACGAACTCATGCCCTATCTCCTGGCGGCGGATTTCGATGCCGATGGGCGCCTCGACCTGGGGGGAAGCGACAACGACTACTTCGCCACCGGCGTTTCCCTCGGTGGCTTCCACGCCACCGTTCTGCTGGCGCTGGATCCCCATCTGAAGACCGGGGTTCCGATCGTGTCGAGTGGTGGATTGACCGATGTGATGATCCGCTCCAGCCTGGCCAGTGCGGTCGACAATGTTCTGGCGGAAGCCATCGGTCCACTGTTGATTGGTTGTCCGGTCGAAGACGAAGACGGAAACCCTGAAATCTCCCTCAGCTGGAACAACCATTCGGCCAACTGTGATAACGACGTCACCATCGCGGCGGGTGAATTCGACCGGATCCCAGCGTTTCCAGATGGAACCGTCGAATTATACAACCGGCGCGTCCATGAGGAGGGCGGTGACGTCTATCTAGAACGGGCCCAATATGTGAATCCGATATTTGAAGATGGAGGGTTCCAAATCGCGGTCGCGGCTGACGTAGACGATGAACTGGAACTGACTGTCTATGATACCGATGGGAATCCCATGGTCGAACGTAGCTACTCGGTACCCTTCTCGGGCTATGGACACATTCGGAATACCGCACGCCTACGACGTGCCGTTCAACAGGCCCAGATCGCCATGGACCGCACCGATCCCCTATCCTTCGCGCGCCATCTGATCCGTGAACCTCTCGATAATATGGAGCCGCGAAATATCCTTCATCTGGCGGACATCGGCGATCGAACCGTGCCCTTTGCGTCCATGGTCACTCTGGACCGGGCCATCGGTCTGCTCGGCTTGAATCACGAAGAGGCCGTCGACGTGACGCTGGACTTTATCGAACATGATGCCTTTACCGGAGAACCCCCGTATTGGGATACCGATAATCTTCTGGGAGAATCGGATGGAAAGGGGCCTTTGCCGGTCATCGAAACCAGCAGCGGGCAGAGTGCTGTGCGCTATCCTGCCATCGAAGATCATGAATATATTATATCGACCCCCGAGGGGGATGAGTTTGATTGGGGAAACTATTCACGCAATCAACTCGTCTATTTCCTGCTGACCCGTGGGACCGAGGTCCTTGACGACCTCTGTCTCGAAGACAGTAGTTGCTCCTGGATGCCCAGTCCTATAGTCGAACCTACGGATCCACCGTAATCAGACGGATCTTATTCTGATTGCCCTTATATTCCCACCAGGCCACATGAAGATAGCCTGTGTCGAGGTTGGCAGCCATATCGGTCCAGACAATGGTGAACGTCTCGGTAGATGGAATCACCGCCGGATCACCAAAGGTGAGTCCGTCATTCGGGCTACTCACATAGATGGGAACACCCGGTTCCTCGCCCGTTCCACTATCCACGATCGGCGGATTGTTCAGGCCGGAGAGATGAATCTGACTTCCACGTCCGGCCCGGATATAGGGTTCGTACTTTATATGATCCAATGCGGTGGGCGGATCCCAGGTAACACCATCATAGGTACTACTTTTGAACGCTTCCTTATTCGCCCCCTGGCCACTCCGATGCCAGACCGCATGCACCTTGCCATCGGTGCCCGGTGCCATCGACGGCCGCAAATGCGGTCCATCGCCTCCAGCCATAGCCCCGAGGTCGACAGCTTCCGTAAAGCTCAGCCCGAAGTCATCACTTGCCAATCCATATACGGTATTGGCCGTCGTTCCGCCCCCGGACGAACCGTGGAACGTAACAACCAATGTGCCGCCGGAGTTAAAGGCAACCGCGGAGATGAATCCCTGTAGATTGGAGGGCGTCACTGGATTGGGCGGTGTGGAGAAGGTCAGCCCATCATCGGTACTTCGTGAAATCACCACATCCTGCTCTCGCTGCCAAAGCACCACAATCGTTCCGGAGCTGGGGTCTCGGGCCATATGAGGGCGATGGTTGTTCACACCAAAGTTGTCGGAAAAGACAGTGATGTCGTCCCCGATCACCCCTGGCATTGTCCCTCTACGAAAGATGATGTCATCGCCACCGGCGTCGTTATCGCGCCTCCAGACGATGAGCTGATCCGTACCATCCGTAATCACATCCGCTCCGATTTCACCGGTAAAACCTGTATCCACAACATCGGCTGGCTCAAAGGCGCTGACGTCGATGTTGGTACGGCTCAGCAGAAAGTTTGAGTCTGCACCGGATGTCCCCTGCCATAAGATGCTGACGCGTCCCTCTGCATCGACAGTCATGCCGTAAAACCAGAGAAAGAAATAATTACTGGTATTAGCCTCGGGAAC
>CAUZEG010000046.1:0-20699 GCA_963578775.1 Myxococcales bacterium | reverse complement strand
TCTGGCCTGTGACGACGGCAATCCCTGTACCCATGATAGTTGTGAGCCGGACGGTGGTTGTTCCCATGAGATCGCCAATGTGGCCTGCACCGACGAGGATATCTGTACCACCAACGACGTATGCTTTAACGGGGCCTGTGAATCCGGTGGGCCGCTCAACTGTGATGATGGCAATCCCTGCACGGACGACACCTGCGATCCGGCAACGGGTTGTGTTCACACACCGAATGATGCGGCGACCTGTGACGATGGTAACGCTTGCACCTCCGGGGATACCTGCAACGCGGGTATCTGTATTGGTGCTGGGCTTGTGGACTGCAACGATGGTTCGGACTGCACCGTGGACAGCTGCGATGTGCTCGCAGGCTGTGTGAATGAGGTCATCGTGCCTTGTTGTGGCAACGGTCTTGTGGATGGAGAGGAACCCTGTGATGCATCCGACGAGGGCTGTACCCTGGATTGTGAGGTCCTGGAGGGGTATCTTTGTGATGCGCCGGAGGATTGTGTCAGTAACGCTTGCAATGTAGGCCTGGGTGGAACGCTGGGCTATTGTACGGCCAATATATTTGCCTGCGCGGATCCCACCGGTGGCGTCCCGGCCGTATCGGTGCCAACCGGAGGGGTCGCCTGCGTAACGAACGCAGAGAGCACCTGTGATGATGGGACCTGGAGTCCTGTCGAATCCTGCATGGAAGCGCACTGTACGGACTATACAAATTACGGGCAGCAGGACTGCATTGTGGACCAGGGCTGTACTCCGGCCGAAGCCGTGATCACATCCTGTGTACCCTTCTCCTGCGGTGAGTCGGATTGTCATACCAGTTGTGCGACGGACGTAGAATGTGCCCCCGGCTATAGTTGTGAGGATTCAAACTGCACTCTCACCATCAATACGGCTGGGTCTATCAAGGTGGGTAGCGAATATCCGGCCAATCCGATTACCGGCTATGCCCAATGTGCCGGTTTCCGCAATACGGCCGATTGGGACATAACGACCACGGATTGGCTCCATAGCTGTGCTGGAGATGGTTTAAAGAACTGGATTGTTCAGGTGATCGACACCACCACCGGAGGGGTTCTTCTCAATGACACCTTCCCGAGTTATACGGCCTACGAGCTTCTGAACAATCTGAACGTGCCGGGTGAGCCCATTCAATGCAATACCAACGGCCAGGGAGAGTGCGGGAAACTCAGTGTGAATGGAACGGGCCGGGCCCTGCTGGTGTTTAATCCCACCAATGGCAATGCGGGCTGTAATGGTGATGACAATTCCTCCGGCGCGTTACGAATCGCTACGTCCACGCTCGGACAGCAACTGGGCAATAACTACCTCTTTGTCGGCGGGATCCGCCACGATGGAGCGTTCCGCGGCCATCTTGTCGGTGAACAGCCCGACAGTGAGATTCGGCTGGGTGCGCCTATCTGGAATGGTTGCTCCGACGATGGTCGTGGCCCCCAGGCGGTTGTGATCTACCTGGAACAATGATGTAGTATGGGCCTTCTGGGGGGACTTTGCGGACGATTCGCCGCAGGTCGGTAATCTGAGGGATGTCTTATGCTATTTATGATTCGGTCGTTCGCAATCTTCGTTTTGATCTGTGGCCTTTTTGTCGGTTGTGGATCAGATTCCGGAACGGATCCGGTCGACCAGGGCTCCTCTGATGGCAGCGGTGAGGTCTCGGATTCCAACGCCACGGATGCCGTTTCGGATAGCGCTTCCGACGCAGGGGGCGAGGTCTCGGCGGACGTACAGGCCGAAGATACATCGGTCCAGGACACGGCCCAACCCTCCGACACAACGGATGCGATAAGCCCCGAAGATGCAGCGGACGCATCTACCGATTCGGGCAAACCCACGGAGGATATCCAGGCCGATTCCGGGGCAACCGATGAGGGTGCAGCGGATATCGTTGTAGAGCCCGATACGAGTACCGGTACGGACGCGGGATCTGGTGAATCCCTATGGCTACTGAGCATCGAGCCAGTGACCAATATATTGCAGAAGGTGGATGTGGCGACGGGGGCCCTCACCGACCTGTGCACCATTGATAATAACTACCAGTACCCGTCTCTGACGTTCAGCCGCGAGGGGATCCTCTTCGCCAGTAATAATACCCTCGACCAGATCGACCGAATCGATCCCTGCACCTGCGAGGTGACGGAGCTGCCGCCCCATGGCTTCGGATTTATCCCTGGTATTACCTCGGACTACGGTACCGGCCTTTTCGCTGTAGAAAACTTTGACGACGTCCTTTTGTCTATGAACGGTAGCTCCGGCCAGGGCGTGGTGATCGGCGAGTTTGGCTTTGATTTCGGAACCGGTGGAGCCACCTGGTCGGATGAGAGCTACGCGGTGTTTGCCATCGATGGTACCAGTGATTCTCTCTACTCCATCGACCCCGATACAGGTGTGGCCACCCTCCAAGCCCAGCTGGAGGCAGATGGTATACCGGTCGAATTTTTCACCGTGGGGATTGAGCTCCATCCTGAGGATGGTGTGATCTATGCGTGTACCGGTAACACCATGTCGTTGACGGGTGGCCCGGGCGCTGGCGGTTCCTCTTTATATACTGTGGATCCCCTTACCGGAGAGACCACCTTCGTCGGTGATCTGGACCAGGCGGGAAGTTGCACCAATCTGGCGGCCCCCTGGTTGACGGTCAACTGTCCGAACTGGCCGGAATAGGGCGGTAGCCATTGGTTTGGCAGCCTGCTCGCCATGAAAATTCAGCTGCGTTATACTCCCGAATCGCGTATGTAATTCTAGGAGATTGGGATGCGATATTTTGTGGTCATATTTGCATGTGTAGGTTTACTTTTTGCGGCCTGTGGTGGTGAGTCGGGCGGCTCCAAGGGTGGCACAGATACCGGCACAGACACCCCTACGAGCGATGACACCCCTACGAGCGATGACACCCCTACGAGCGATGACATCCCTACGAGCGATGACACCCCTACGAGCGATGACACCCCTACGAGCGATGACACCCCTACGAGCGATGACACCCCTACGAGCGATGACACCCCTACGAGCGATGACATCCCTACGAGCGATGACATCCCCACGAGCGATGACATCCCCACGGGCCCAGACGATAGTACGGATACAGGAAATGCCGGCCTCGTTCACTGTCCTGGCAGCTATGTTTCGGATGCGGCCGGACTGGCGGCCCTCATTGGCTGTCAGGTGATCGACGGCGATCTGACTATTGCGGACTCGGACCTGGAGAATCTGGATGACCTATCAAGCCTCATTTCTGTTGATGGTTCGCTTTACGTCCAGAACAATCCAGCTCTCAATGATATGACCGGCTTATCAAACCTCACTTCGACGAATGGGGATCTGCAAATTGTGAACAACTCGGCCCTGACCAATCTGGACGGCCTATCAAGCGTCATTTCGATTGATGGCACGCTTCACGTCAAACAGAACGCAGTCCTCAACAATGTGAACGGTCTTTCCAGCCTGAGTTCGGCGGGAGGTGTCTCAATCGTCAGTAACGATGTGCTCACCAACCTGGATGGTCTATCCAGCCTCCAGTCGTTATCGGGCCCGGTCACTAGCCTCTTTATTGAACAGAATCCCTCTCTCGCCAACGTGGACGGTCTATCAAACCTCGCTACGGTGGATGGAGTAGTGGCAATCAGTTACAACGGTGCCTTGACCGATCTGGACGGCCTTTCGGCTCTTTCGTCGGTTGGGGGATTGACCATCCTGTTTAACAACGCCCTCACCAATATCGATGGTCTGTCGAGCATCACGTCTGCGGGTGGGCCCAGCGCTTCCTATGGATATGTATCCATCACGATGAACTCGAGCCTGGCCAATGTGGACGGCCTGTCGAGCCTTGTATCGGTGGGGAAAAAGCTGGATATCTCTATCAACGCGGCTTTGACCAACCTGGATGGCTTGTCGAGCCTCGTATCGGTCGGTGAGGAACTGTGGATCAGTAGCAACGCCGCCTTGTGTCAGTCTATTGTGCAGGCCTTTATAGACGCCCTTGGGGATGGCCTGTCCGGGGTGTCCATAAACACTCCAGGTAATAAAGATTGCTGAACCCTGGGTTCGTTGTGCCAGCTTCGCTTCACCGTCTGCCGCGGTTTCAAACTTTGCCTCGCTGCCATGATCCGGTCGGATCAGGAGTCCATTTGCGATTGGATCTGCCTATGAAGCGAACGGTTTTTGGCCTGCTGCTGGCTTTGATGGTCGTGCATTGTGCCACTGTCCCCAGGGTAGATACGAAGCAGGCCCTTAAGACCGTCGACCTCGTGGCCTTCGGATCTTGTTCCCATCAGGACGATCCCATGCCCATCTGGGATGTGATCGCGGGCCATAGCCCCGATGTGTTTCTATTTATCGGGGATAACGTCTATGGCGATGTCAGCGGCGACGATCCCCAGATGCCCGAACTCCGAGCGGC
Organism: Myxococcales bacterium; assembly: GCA_963578775.1. Lineage (GTDB taxonomy): Bacteria > Myxococcota_A > UBA9042 > UBA3505 > UBA3505 > UBA3505. The sequence goes on along the minus strand of CAUZEG010000046.1, from coordinate 16,278 downwards.
CTACGCAAAGCTGGGGCAACGCACCGAGTTTCAACGCTTCCGGCGTGCTGTGCCTATCTTGCCCACCTGGGATGATCACGACTACGGATTGAACGATGCCGGGGGTGACTTCAAGCTCCATGCCGAGTCCAAGGCTCTCTTCGCCGAATTCTGGAATATCAAGGCCACAGATCCCCGGATGCAACGTCGCGGCCTCTATTACGCGAAGACCCGGGGGACTCCTGGTAAACGACTGCAGATCATTCTATTGGACACCCGCTCTTTCCGCTCGGCACTCAAGCCCACCGATCAGCGCAATGCGAAGGGGAAAGAACGCTATCTACCGTCGAATGATACCACCAAAACCGTGCTCGGAGAGGACCAGTGGGCCTGGTTGGAGCAGGAGCTACGCAAACCCGCCGATCTACGGATCCTGGTATCGAGCTTTCAGGTACTGGCCGAGGATCATGGTTGGGAATCCTGGAATCTGATCCCCCATGAACGAGTACGTCTGCTCAAACTCATCGAGACAACAAAGGCCAATGATGTGGTATTTCTTTCTGGAGATCGCCATGTGGGAGCCCTGTATCGGAGCGACGCCGGGCCGTATCCCATCTTCGAACTCACCTCCAGCTCGTTGAATCGACCCATCCCAGGGAAGGTGGCCTATGATCCCGGTGCGCCCCAGATCGGGCCGGTCTTCGTAGCCGAGAACTTCGGGCTCGTACGCATCGATTGGGCCGCACGCCGTGTTGTACTCGAGTTACGCAATTTACAAAACCAGCTCATTATCGAGCAGACCGTCCTATTGCGTGATCAGTAGAAGACCGTCTGGTCTGGGGTTTGGAGCCGGCTGTTTCCAATTATCCGGTCCGCGCGTTACACTTTCTACGCGCGACGGGTATGACAATCATAGGCTGGGGTATATCGGATGCGGTGGATGTGGATTCTTGGGCTGGGACTTCTTCTTTCCCTCGGATCCATGGGAATAGCTACTTCAGCTATTCCTAAAAAACTCCATTATCAAGGCTATCTTACGGATAATGCCGGCACGCCGATCCAATGTGATCTTCAGCTGTGTGATGTACCGGTTACTCTGACCTTTCGCATCTACAATGTGGACGCAGGAGAGCCATGGTTGGGGGTGGCATAATGGCTGCCACTGCGGGAGCTTCTGGAACGGTCATGGGATGCCGCTATGTGCTGGCGGGCCCGGAAACTGGACGACTTTGGAATCCGACCATGTGCAAGTTTTTGTTCGCTAAAAATTCGAGCCTTTTTTGAGTGGCGGGAAGTCGGAAATGAAACCGATTCTGAAATCAACTGCAGGGTCGCATAGGCCCGAATTTCGGGCCAGGGCGTGAATTTTTGAAGCGGGCTCACCGCCCCAAATATCAGGGCCCGAACTGATTTGGCTTGAAACCAGTATTCGGCTTCGCTAACAGTTCAGGCTCAATTTTTCCTGAAAATGACCGAAAGTAAGGAATTGGCGCTATGTGCGCGGGTTCCCCGGTCGGTGTGTACAGTTTGTTAATGAATCGATTCGCCAAACTTCTTCTGGTTGTGTTTGTGGTCCACTGTGGGGGCGATCCCGTAATTGGTATCCAGGGACCGGAGGGTTTTGACTGTTTTCTGGATGGAACCTGTAACGCCGGTCTTGTCTGTGTCGATGGAACCTGCGAGCTGGAACATATCGGTCCCGAGGAAGGGGAGCTTGATGGCCCCTGTTTCTCCAATGGGAGCTGCCGGTTTGGCCTTGTCTGCGTGGATGACATCTGTGAATTGGAGCCCACGGCGGATGTGACCAGCTCGGATAGTAATGCGGATGATCCGGGAGTTGTGTTGGACGACGGACCGGTTGGCTGTCAGCCGGGTGATGGTTGTTTCCTCGACAACTGTACGGACAATAATGACTGCCTGGATGGGCTATGTATGATCCATATGGGGGACCGTGTGTGCTCCCAACCCTGTGTGGCCGAATGTCCCCAGGGTTGGCGTTGTCTCGAAGTGGATACCCCGGGCGGCGATGTCATGTTCGCCTGTGTATCGGACTTCTCCCACCTATGTCTTCCCTGTGTAGGCAATAGCGATTGTTCCAACGAAGACAACCAGAATGTCTGCGTGGAATATGGCGACGCGGGCGCCTTTTGTGGGTCTACCTGCGAGGAGGATTTCGACTGTCCCGATGGCTTTGAGTGCCGCGACAGTGATTCGGTGCAAGGCGGGTCAAGCCGCCAGTGTTTTAATACGGCCGACGTTTGTGAATGTTCACAGACGGCGATTACTCTCGGTTTGTCTACCGGCTGCAGCCTTAGCAATGAGTTCGGCACCTGTGATGGGGTGCGATCCTGCACCGAGACCGGGATGTCGGATTGCAATGCCCAGGTACCGCAAGCCGAAATCTGTGATGGACTTGATGACGATTGTGACGAAGCGATCGACGAAGAGTCCTGCGATGACGCCAATCCCTGTACACAAGACAATTGTAGGGCGGAAGGATGTGAATTCCTGCCCGTGTCGGGGCTGGACTGTGACGACGACAATGCTTTCACCCGCAATGACGTCTGTAACGAGAATGGGATCTGCATCGGCGAGTCGTTCGATTGCCCGGTGTTGATCTGTGTCCTTGATGCGGTGCCGAACGGGGAAAGTTGTGAGATCAACTATAAACCCGCCGGCTCCTTCTGCAATGACGACAATGCCTCCACAAGGAGTGATCTCTGCGACGGTTCGGGAGGATGTTACGGAACATTATATTCCTGCGAACCAGCCCCCTGTGAAAGCCAATCGACTACGAACGGTACGGATTGTGATGTGACGTATCTGTCCGAGGGCTTCCCTTGCAACGACTCCAACCCTTTTACCAAGACCGATGTCTGTGATGGCTCCGGGCATTGTTCTGGTGAGCTTTATGACTGCACTCCGAACCAATGTTCCCTCACATCCGTGCCCGATGGCTATGACTGTGCGGTGGAATACAAACCGCTGGGGATCCCCTGCGACGACAATAATCCGAGCACAAACTTCGATGCCTGTGATGGCTTTGGGGGCTGTGTCGGTGAGCCCTATTCCTGCAATGACAACCCCTGCGTCAAGAATGCGATCCCGGATGGATTTGATTGCGAGATCCTGGAGTACTGGGACAACCAGCATAGTTGTAATGACGGGGAGTTCACCACCCGCAATGACTCCTGTGACGGAAGTGGAAATTGTATTGGTGAGACGTATACCTGCTCCCCTTCGCAATGCCAGTCCACTTCGGTGGCCAACGGTGTCGACTGCGACGTGGTAAATAAGGGAGCCGGAGAGGCGTGTGACGACGGAAGTCCGTATACCCGCTACGATCAATGCAATGGACTCGGCGGCTGTAGTGGAGAGGCCTACACCTGCGAGACGAACCAGTGCATCATCAACTCCTCACCGAATGGCTTCAATTGCGATATCGAATACTGGGGTGTGGGCCATGCCTGTTCCGATGGCCTATTTACCACCAAGAACGATTCCTGCAATGGTGCGGGGCAATGTCTGGGTGTACCATACAGTTGTGTACCGAGCCCCTGTGAGGCCAGCTCGTCGCCCAATGGAATCGGTTGTGTGGTCGAGCACAAACCTGCGGGTCTGGTCTGTAACGACGGTAATCAAACCACCGTCAACGATATCTGTGATGGATATGGTGGATGTTACGGAACCCCCCTTATCTGTACGCCCAATCAATGCGAATCAAGTTCCCAGGCCATCAACGAAGAATGTGTCAGCACCCCCGAGCCACCGGGTGAGGGTTGCAACGATGGGAATGCCGGAACGCGGCAGGATATATGTGATGGGGCGGGGAGTTGTACGGGAAGCCCCTACAGTTGTCCGGGGCCCGGCGTCTGCATGTTGGGGTATACCCAGGACGGAGATGGCTGCATTCCCAGCTATTCGGCATTCGGTGTGATCTGTAACGATGGCAATAATACAACCACAAACGACATCTGTGATGGCGGTGGAGTCTGTGCTGGAGCGCCATTTGAATGTCCCGGCCCGACCCAATGTACCCCGAGCTACGGCCAGGATGGCATGGTCTGTGTGCCGAATCATCTTACGGCTGGTACAAGCTGCAACGACGGCAATCTCTTTACGAACTCGGACCAATGCAATGGAGCCGGGGCCTGTACAGGGACACCGTATTCCTGTCCCGGACCATCCCAGTGCATCCTGAATTATAGTCAGGATGGGATCGGTTGTGTGCCGGAGTACCAGTTGGCGGATGTGTCCTGTACTGACGGTGATCTCGGCACCCGAGAAGATTCCTGTGATGGTCTTGGAAATTGTGTGGGCGATGCCTACGAATGTTCCGTGGATGAGTGTATTGAAAGCTCGGTTGCCAATGGGATCGATTGTACGATCACAAACAAGGTGGAAGGCACGCCTTGCGACGATGGCAATGTTGCCACCGATGATGATGCCTGTGATGATGCAGGCCAATGTGTAGGTATCCCCTCGGAGGAGTCCGATGGGCGGGATTGTATGGCCATTCTAAGCTCCTTCCCGGGTGCGTTGAGTGGCCCCTATATCATCGACCCGGACGGCGTGCCGAACGCAGCGTTGATCCCTTCGCCCACGGGTGGAATTCTACTGGGCGGACCGCAGAACGGGGATGCATTTGATGTTCGGGTCCCAGTCACTACCGGAGGATCTGGCAATACGATTCGAGTCGAATTCCATGTTGTGACGGGTAGCCCCGGCCCCGACCAGATACATATCAAGATCGGTGCAAGCGATGCGGAAACAGCGTCGAATCTGCAGGCTGCTGTGAATGGCTCCTCCGATACGACTATTGTGGCCTATGGAACCTTCTTCGATCCGGTCGAAAATGCGGCTAAGCAGTCCGAGGGGATCCGTGGTCTAAGGGCCAGCACATCGACTCTTTTCCCCAATGGGTTGGACCTTCTGGTGACGACACCGGGTGCTAAGGGAAATCAATCCACCTTCGAGGCGACCACTTCGCGGATATCGCCGTCGGTCGATCAACAGAAGTTCGCCGGTGGTGATGTGACGGATCTTCCCTACGAGGTCTACTGCGATATGGATACGCAAGGGGGTGGGTGGACGCGTGTGGCTGACTTTGACTTTGCGACGGACGATTGCCCCGGTGAGTGGGAGAAGGTGGCCGATAAGCCCTACTGCGCACGGAATGCCTGGAACCTTGGCGGTCTAAAACGGACGGCCATCCTTGACTCCCATACCCTGGATATCAAGCAGGTGCGGACTCGAACGGAGGCCTACCAATTTGGTGCGCCGGATGCTTTTGCCCTGGTGGGCGATGGGGTGAGCGTGGACGACATATTCGCGGCCGGCTTGTCTGTGATCGCAAACACCGAGACTGGCAATGCCCATCTGTTCACCTATGCCCTTGGTCTGAGCCAACAGGGATCAGGTCCGTGGTCCATCAGTAATCTATGCCCGGACATGGGCGGGACCTATCCTCCGGACTTCGTGAATGGCAACTTCAGCTGCGCCAGTGGGAATACCTCCGATGCTACCGACCCCACCTGGTATGAAACACCCGCGTTTACGGCGGGCGACCATACGGCCACGGTGGAATACCTGCGTGGAGGTGTTGAGGCTCGCCTGCAAGGCCCACAGATCAGCACCAATGAAGATATCGGTCTGGCCAGTCTTGCGGTGTTTGTCCGAAGCTGCCAGTTCGTCACCGATGGCCTGGTGAAATCCTATCAGGAGATCAGCGCCAATGCTGGTGGTCTGGGTGGTACGTTCGACAATAATGATAGTTTTGGGAGTGCCGTAGCAACTCTTGGTGACTTTGATGGAGATGGCCATTCCGATGTGGCTATTGGTGCCCGCAGAGACGATGATGGCGGCTCCGACCAGGGTGCGGTCTGGCTGGTGATGCTAAACGAGGTGGGCACCGTAAAGCTGCAACAGAAGATCAGCGCCACCTCGGGTGGTTTTAGTGGGGTGCTCGACAGTGGAGACCAATTTGGTGCCGCAGTGGCATCCCTCGGTGATCTTGATGACGATGGCGTTGTGGACTTGATCGTCGGGGCACCGCGTGATGATGACGGCGCGGAAGATGCTGGTGCTGTGTGGATTCTCTTCATGGATGCCGATGGTTCGGTTGGATCGCAACAAAAGATCAGCGCGACAGCGGGTGGTTTCACCGGAGCCCTGGATGAAGACGACCATTTTGGAAACGCGGTGACGGCCACGGAAGACCTGGACGGCGATGGTGTTGTCGATGTGGCGGTCGGTGCCTGGCAGGATGATGATGGAGGAGCCGATCGTGGTGCGTTATGGATTCTCTTCTTGAACGTGGACGGCACGGTCAAAGGGCATCAGAAGATCAGCGATTATTACGGCAATTTTGCCGGTTCTCTCTACCAGGGTGACCGCTTTGGAAGTTCGCTGGCATTCATCGGAGATCTGGACGGCGACGAGACGGCCGATCTGGCGGTTGGGGCCGCGGGCGATGATGACGGTGGTACCGATCGAGGGGCCGTCTGGATATTGAACCTGCATCCGACAGGTCTTGTTAAGAGCTATCTGGAAGTTGGATTTGGTACGGCCGATTTCAAGGGGGTATTGGAAGACGGAGATAGCTTCGGCTCATCCCTGGCGGCCGCTGGAGATCTAAACGGTGATGGTCATGTGGACCTCCTGGTTGGAGCTTCGGGCGATGATGATGGCGGCTCCAATAATGGGGCTTTGTGGAGCCTGTTCCTGTATGAAAGTAGCCGCGTTCGTAGCAGCCAGAAGATTAGTCAGACCAGCGGAGGCTTTAGCGGTGCCATTGATAACGCTCATTTCGGTAATGGAGTGACCGTGATCGGTGATATGGATGACAGCGGTACGATAGACTTTCTGGTGGGTGGGCCCAATGCCCACGCCGGAGGGGTCAATCGTGGGGCCACCTGGGTTGTGAATACGCGCGGCTTGTGTACGGCCTGTGGCAATGGAATCGTGGATTGGGGTGAGGCCTGTGATGATAATAATAACATCGACTGGGATGGCTGTACTGCGACTTGTGATGTGGAGGCCTTAGAGGATTGTAAGGCATGGCTCGAAAAGGGAGCCCTGGCCGATGGTGTCTACCTGATCGACCCCGATGGTGGTGGTGGTGAACCACCCTTCGACGCCTATTGTGATATGACCACTCGGGGCGGAGGTTGGACCCTCGCCATCAAGGGAACATTAAAGGATAGCTGGATGGATGCCATGGATACGGATCTCAGCGCTTCCAACGGCTTTATGAAGTCCTTCGATTCGGTGGCCTTTGACGATGTTATGGTGAAGTTTGGCGAAGTGGAAACAACCTCCAGTTGGGTGGTCTTCGAAGAGGTAGGTGGAGGGAGCAAGACCTTCCGAGAGAAGGTGGAGAGCGAGCCTCTGAATCAGGTTTCACAAAGTTCCGGCCCCTCCTATCCCTACACGGCTCGTAGTGTCGATCTGGAGGGTGTTGATGAGGTGGAGCGGCTCTCCCTGCGGATGTTCGAGACCTACGGTCCGAATGATGCGATGCTGATCGTTGTACGTCGGCCATCCTGCAGCAACTGGTATCCTCAGATTACGCGGGGCGTATCGAGCTATTGTGTGGGAGCACAGGTAGCCTTTGGGCCGAACAACTATAACTATCTCTACTGGATGGAACGGGATGACTGGACCACCACTTGTAGCTATGCAGGCTATAGGGTTGCCAGCACCGACAGTTGTAGTGAATTGGGTGGCTTCTTCGTTCGCTGATCGGTCTTGAGCCTGGATCGGCCTCTTCATTCGTCAGTTCTGACGGATTCCCGTATAGTCTCCGTTTATGGGATTTTGAGGGTGATGATGAAGAAGATCTATGTGTTGTGTTTGGGACTTTTGACCTTTGGTTGTGGGGGAAATCAATCGGGAGGGCCGGAAGGCTCTGCGTGTGATCCGGCCAGTCAGACCTATGGTTGCCATCTTGCCAATCGAATGGTCTGCCTGAGTGGAAGCTGGCATGTAGAGGAAGAATGTCCCAGCGGTTGGCGCTGTAAGGAAAACCGAGTTGAGCTCCCCAATGGTACGGTATTGGTGGAATCGACGGAATGCTACGGGACCACTCCTCCCAATACCGGTAACCCCGGCGCCAGCCTGGGTGAGAATGTTGCGGCCTTCTGCGATAAGGGCGACGACTGTTGTGACTTCGGACCCGGTGACTACGTGGACTGTCTGGAGGATATTACGGACCTCCTTGATGGGAATTCGAGCGCCAATTGCGAAGAACGTTTTGGTGCGATGGTCAGCTGTAGCCTGGAATTGAGTTGTTCGGATTTTTGTGGTCAGAATTTGCCGGAGGAGTGCAGGTCTGAGCTGATGGCCTTTGGAAATGCCTGCCAAAGTGAATCGGGGGCACCGTCGGTAAGTCCACCACCCCCACCGAGTACGCCGGTCGATCCGGCCCCAGACGAGAAAGAGGAGCCGGGCGAGGATACGGATACCGAACCGCCATCAGACTCGGGCTCGGGCTCGGATCCAGATCCGGATTCGGGATCTGGCGGCGACTCGGACTAGGAGTCGAGGTCTCTGGTGAAATGGACGTATATTGGCTTTGCGTGGCTCCTGGTGGGAACCGCATGTAGTGGCGGTAACGGCGGGAGTAACCAGTCGGATGCCGATAGCACTGGGGCCGATATTATTTCGGACCTGTCTAGCGTGGATGAGACCTCCTCTCCGGACGGGACGGCGGAAGGTGTGGACGCAACCGATCCGCAGCCTGATACGGGGCTTGATAGCACGGATTGCACGCCGGGTTCGGGTTGTTTTCTGGAGTCTTGCCAGCTGAACACTGACTGCCAGTCGGGTGTATGTGGGCTGCATCTGGGCGAATTGCTCTGTTCCGACCTATGCACGGACGAATGTCCCGTGGGCTGGAGCTGCCAGACCGTAGAGACAGGTCCGTCGGACACCGTTTCGGCCTGCGTCTCGAACGCCTCGCATCTATGTTTGCCGTGCATCGACGACGGGCATTGTTCCGCCAACGGGATCCCTGGTCTATGCCTGGACTATGGTGAAGCGGCTCGATTCTGTGGAGCGACTTGTGAAGGGGAGGGCGATTGTCCATCGGGCTATACCTGTGAAGTCCAGGAGGGTGCTGCGAAGCAATGTGTGGCTACCGATGGTGTTTGTAGCTGTTCGGAGTATGCGGTCTCCATGGAATTGGCCACGGACTGCGCGTGGAGCAACGGGGCGGGGATTTGCACAGGTGTGCGGATCTGTACCGTTGATGGTCTGGCAGACTGTAATGCGGCCGAGCCGGCGGCCGAGATCTGCAATGGCCTCGACGACAATTGCGATCAGGCCGTCGATGAAGGCGATCTCTGCAACGACGACAATAGCTGTACCTTCGACGACTGTACCGAGTCGGGCTGTGACAATGTTCCGATGGCGGGTTCCTCTTGCGACGATGGCAATCTCAACACCAGCGATGACGAATGCGATGCCGAAGGAAACTGTGTGGGAACCGAGTACGTCTGTCCGACAGGGGACTGCATCTGGAGTTCCACCGCCAATGGGACGGACTGTGATCTGCAATACAAACTTCCCGGATCTGTCTGCGACGACGGCGTCGACAATACCAGGTACGACGAATGCGACGGTGCGGGGGGCTGTAGCGGGGATTGGTACAGTTGTGAGCCGGCGGCGTGCGAATATAGCTCGACTCCGGACGGAACCGGCTGCGAGGTACTTTATACCGTAGTAGGCTTCCCCTGTAACGATGGTGATTCCAGTACCCAGAACGATCAATGCGATGGGCTCGGTGCATGTGCCGGTGATCACTATACCTGTCCAGCCGCGGAGGTTTGTACCAGCTATGTACAGAATGGGATAGGGTGTGTGCCGGTCTACGCCGGGGTAGAGACCAGTTGCGACGACGGGGATCCCGACACGACGAATGATAGTTGCAATGGGGCCGGTGCATGTGAGGAAGGCTCCAACCCGAATTGCCCACAGACCACCGATTGTATCGACTCCTACGCCGGCCCCGAATGTGCGCCGAACTATGCCTTGAATGGTGCGCCCTGTGATGACGGTGATGGGTTGACGGTGGATGATGTCTGCGATGGTGCTGGAGCCTGCGCAGGGATCGTACCGGTTTGCGGCAATGGCATTATTGAGGGCGGCGAAGATTGTGATGGGCCCGGCTGCTGCGCCTGTACTCTGGCGGAGTCGAATCCTCTGGGCTGTGTGCTCGCCAATACGGTTTTGAACGGGGTCGTGGAACAACAAAAGCTCACGGCCGACGACGGTACCTCCGGGGACTGTTTCGGCTATAGCGTGGCCATCAGCGGCGATATCCTGGTGGTAGGTGCCAACCTTGACGATGATAATGGTAGCGACAGCGGCTCGGTCTATGTGCATAGCCGAAATAGCGGGGCATGGTCTCTGGAACAAAAACTTGTGGCCAGCGACGGGGCGCAGGGGGATATCTTTGGAGAGCGCGTTGCGATCAGTGGCGAGACCATTGTGGTGGCTGCACGCGTAGATGACGATATAGGGCTGGATAGTGGCTCCGTCTATATCTACACCCGCAGCGATGGCGTATGGACGGAACAGAAGCTTACGGCCTCTGACGGGGCCCAGGGCGACTACTTTGGGCATAGCGTGGCCATTCACGCGGATACCCTGGTGGTAGGCGCGAATTTCGACGATGATCTGGGCAATAATAGTGGCTCTGTCTATGTATACGCCCGAAGCGGTGGGCTTTGGACCCCGCAACAAAAAATCACGGCCTACGATGGGGCTGAGGCCGATCTTTTCGGTGATAGTGTCGCCATCAGCGGAGACACCCTGGTCGTGGGAGCGCGACTGGATAACGACAATGCCGCGAATAGCGGTTCAGTCTATGTGTATACCCGAAGTATGGGGAACTGGTCCCTCCAGCAAAAGCTCGTAGCGGACGATCCAGAGGCTTTCGATTATTTTGGCGCCTCCGTATCCATCAGCGGTGAAACCCTGGTGGTGGGCAGTATTCACGAGGATACCAACGGCTACCAGAGCGGCTCCGCCTATATCTACTCACGAAGCGGCCCCCTATGGTCCCTGGACCAGAAAATCATCGCTAGCGACGGGGCCTCGGAGGATGAGTTTGGCTATAGCGTGTCTATCGATGGAGACGTTCTGGTGGTAGGGGCCCGCAAGGACGACGATAAGGGCGTGAACAGTGGCGCAGGCTATGTCTTTCTTCGAAGCAACGGGGCATGGACGGAGCAACAGAAAATCAGCGCTGGAGATGGCGCCAATGGGGATGAGTTCGGGTTCAGTCTCTCCGTCGGTGGTGGAACGGTGATGGTGGGCGTGCGCCTCGACGACGACAACGGCGCCGACAGCGGCTCGACCTATGGATTTGGTATCCGCCCCATGTGTACCACCGTATCGACCTGTACTTGTAAACCGGGCTTCAGTGGGGCCGACTGCGGCAGTGTAGACCCGTAATCGCCTTGGCTCTCCGGTCTTTGGCTAATACAGGACCTCAAATAAGAGGGAAGGGTTGTTGGTCCAGCTTGTCCTGCGCAAGCTCGCAATTTCCGTTTCGTTGTCTTCGAAGAGATCGAACAGGGGTTTTGTTATCAGGAGCAGGGAAAGCATGGGATCATCCTTCCGTAACTGGAACCAGGTTCAGACCTGGATTTTAGTAACCACTTCCAGTTCTGTCACTACCAGGTGCTGGGCATTGGATACGGCGAATCCACGCTGGCGTAGTCCCAGTACATCGCCTACAATATCTATCGGCGCGCGCAAACGGGGTGTCTGGTTATCGGGAGTATTGTGTTGAAGAGAGTTGTTCTGGCGATATTTCTCTGGTTCGTAATGGGTTCTCTGGCCTGGGCTGATATTCCCAACAAACTCCACTACCAGGGCTATCTGACCGACGCGGCGGGGACGCCGTTTCAGTGCACCATGCAGGATTGCGATCTGCCCATCACGATGACGTTTCGACTGTATCTGGATGCAGCAGGCGGGGAGCCAGACTGGGTTGAGGTTCATGAGAATATCGTGGTGGATCAGGGCGTGTTCCATCTGGTCCTTGGCGTCAACAACCCACTATCGGCCGGGCTTCTTTCGGGGCCACGTCATCTGGGCATAGAGGTGAACAGCCAGGGGGAGATGTTCCCCCGCCAACAGCTGGTATCCGTCCCCTATGCTATGCGGGCCGGGGTGGCCGACCAGGCCGAGACGGCAGCCAACGCCACGAGTCTTGGGGGCGTTCCAGCCGCGAGTTTTGTCCAACAGACGGATACAGCAGATTTTCTGACGGCGGCAGAGCTCATGGAACTCCTCGCCGACCTTGGCTATGAGCCCGGCAGCCATTTCTCCGGTGCGTATGGCGATTTGGAGAATGCGCCATCCAGCTGGGATTGGAGTGCCCTGACGGGTATCCCCGAAGACATTGCGGACGGGGACGCCGATGCCTTGTCGAGCCTCCTCTGTGCGGCGGGGGAGATCGCGAAATGGGACGGTCTGGTCTGGTCCTGTGACACGGACGTGGACACCCAATTGAGCGAAGAAGAGGTGGACGCCTTCGTGGAGAATAATGGCTACGCTCTGGAAACGTCCCTATCGACTGCCGTGACAACGTTGGAAGACGCGGACGCTATATTGCAGACCAACGTCGATACGGTGCAGGTTAATGTCGATACGGTGCAGGGCGATCTGACCGCACTCAACAATAGTCTCGATCCCGTCGCTACGGTTGGTCTTCCGGCGGACCTGCTCGATGGCGATGACAATACCGATGTTTTGGCGAGTCTGGTCTGCGGTGCAGAACAGGTGGCTCGCTGGGATGGAACCTCCTGGGCGTGCTCCAATACCGGAGAGCGGGTGACTCTGACGGCTCCCGGCGCCTGTGATGCCGACGGCGAGGGAAAAGTCTATTACGATACCGACTCGAAGACCCTCCGGGTCTGCGATGGGGTAGCCTACCGGGGGATAAAGATCTGTGATGAGATCTGTAGTGAAGCTGGAGCAGTAGCCTGCGGTCTACCGGTGGAGGACGATTGTGGAACCGCCTGTGGGCCGTTGGGAACCGCCCTGAACAACCTCCAATGCGCCGAGGCGACAACAGTGAGTTGCGGCGTGGCGATCGCCGATGATTGTGGCAACGACTGTGGCTATGCCGGGGCGACGTTGAACCCGAGCCAATGTTCGGCGGCCACCACCGCCTGCGGTGCGGCGGTATTCGATGATTGTGGCAACGCCTGTGTGGAAACGGGACAGTCGTGTACGGAGGGAATTTGTCTAGCGGGGGCCTGTGTCATATACGCGTCGTGCAAGGCAATCCTGGATGCCGGCCATTCGTCGGGCGATGGGGCGTATAATATCAGTCCGGACGGGGGCGACGGGGTCGATGTCTATTGTGATATGACCACCGATGGCGGCGGCTGGACCCTGATCATGATGTTCAGAGGCGATGATGTAAGTACCTTCCGCTACGATTCAGCCTACTGGTCGAATTCGGAGGTGCTCCATGCAGCTACGACCGATCCGGACGTGGACACGAATATGAAGAACCGAGCCTATAATAGCCTGAGCTTCAGCACGATTCGTATGGATATGGCGACCCTGGGCAACTCTCATATCGTCAATCTAAACCGTAGCTCTGCCCACGAACTTTTCACCGGTCCCCACGTGGATACGAGCTACCAACGGCAGGACTATCTCGACTGGATCCCCGTCGTCGACACGAATTGGAATAATCAGCCCCACTGCAATGTCAAAGGGTTTCAGGTCAGCGCCAACCAGTCCAACTGCCGCTACGGCATTACCATGAACAACGAGGGCGACTGCAGCACAAACGATTCGTCCTTAGGAATTGGTTGCCATACCAACGGCTATGCATTGCACCGAACAACCCAATGTGGTGGATCGCGCTGGAGTCCGGATGAGGCCTTTCCGCAGCGTGGCTGGATCTTCGTACGTTGAGCGAGGAACCCTTTCGCCATTTGATTCATAGTCACGTAGAATAGGTCTGGCGAAAAAAGAGGTTGGTAATATGCGGGTTGGATTGGCTGCGATTCTCGTTTTTCTAGGGCTGGGACTAGCCTATGGTGATGTGCCGCTGAAACTTCATTACCAGGGCTTTCTGACGGACAGCGCGGGCACCCCCTACCATTGTGATCTGGAATCCTGTGATGCACCTGTCAATATGACCTTCCGGCTCTATGATCTGGCTGTGGGTGGAGAGCCAATCTGGGCGGAGGTCCACACCAATGTGGTGGTAGAGAAGGGCGTGTTTCAGATGGTCCTGGGTCAGGACGCCACCCTCGATCTGGCCTATGTTTCGGGAGAACGCTGGCTCGGGATCGAGATAGACCAACAAGGCGAGATGTTCCCGCGCCAACGAATGGTCTCTGCGCCATTCGCGCTGCGGGCGGCGACGGCGGATCAGGCGGAGAATGCCCAGACCTTGGGGGGAGTACCGCTGGAAAACTTCGTGCAGGCGACGGATCTCGGCGATCTATTGACCGAGACCGAATTGGTCGAGGTGTTGGAGTCCCTGGGTTATGTGTCCGGCCCTCATTTCTCGGGTGACTACACCGATCTGCAGAACGTTCCCGTCAGCTGGGATTGGACGGATCTGACCGGGATCCCCGAGGACATCGCGGACGGGGACGCCGATGCAATGTCGAGCCTGCTATGCGCGGCGGCCGAGATCGCTCGATGGGATGGTCTGGCGTGGACCTGTTCCGACGATGTGGATACCCAGTTGAGTGAAGAAGAGGTGGACGCCTTCGTGGAGAATAATGGCTTTGCCCAGAAGAGCCTCGTGGAGACGCTTCTGGCGGCCGAGACCGAGGCGCGTGTGAGCGGAGACGATACCATCCAGGCCAATGTGGATGCTGTACAGGCGAGTCTGACGGCGCTGGATGGGAGCCTGGCCCCGGTCGCTAAGGATGGGCTCCCGGCCGATCTGGCAGATGGGGATAGCGATGTAGTCTCTGCGCTGACCTGCGATGCGGGGGAGGTGGCTCGCTGGGATGGAATCCAGTGGCTATGTGCTCCGAGCTCTGTGTTGGAGACCGATACGGTTGCGACGCGACCGCATTGTACGCCGGATCGGGTGGGTCTTATGTATTTCGATCTGGGTACCAGCTGGATGCATGTCTGTGATGGTTCCGTCTACCAGCGGATCCGCACCTGCGTGGATGATTGTCCGGAGGAGAACACGGTCGTCTGTGGAGATACGGTGGCCAATGACTGTGGTGACGATTGTGGAATCGTTGGATCCGGTTTGAACACACTCCAATGTAATGCTGCGTTGGTGGCCTGCGGCGCCCCCGTTCTAGACGATTGTGCCAATGATTGCGGCTCCGTCGGCAGCGGCGCCGATCCCGATAGTTGTGGCACTATCGCGGAGACCGCATGCGGTGATCCCATATTGGATGCCTGCGACAATCCTTGCGGAGGTACGGGCACCCTATGCGCAGGCGGCGATTGCGTGTCAGGGGCCTGCGTGGCCGCGTCCTGTAAGGATATTCTCGACGCGGGCTTGTCCGCCGGGGATGGGACCTACACCATTGATACGGATGGCCTGGGCCCGGAAGGATCCTTTGTTGCCTATTGCGATATGACCACAGATGGTGGTGGTTGGACTCTGGCCATTAAAGGAACCATGGAAAGCACATGGAACAACTCCCTGGATAAATCCTATACGGACACGAGGGGCTTTATGTGGTCTTTCACCCGAGTAGAATTCAACGATGTACTGGTCAAATTCGGCAATGTAGAAACTACCGACCACTGGGTGTCCTTTCATAATGTGGGCAATGGGGAGAACACCTTCGCCCACAAGATCGAGAATGAAGATTTCTACAACGGAAACAGTGACTCAGGACCACGATACGATCGTACAGTGGCGAGCCCGAGTATGGTTGGAGACGAGGAATCGCAACGCCTCGCCCTGCGCCAGCAGGAAAATGCCGGTCCCAACGACGCGATGTTGGTGGTGGTTGAGTCCCAGTCCTGTGGGAGCTGGGACTACGACAAACGCTACGTCTCCGCGGGTTGTATTGCCTCGCAGATCGGGTTTGATCTGGGTAATTATCACTTCGACGATTGGCAGACCACGAGTTGGAGTACCACATGTGGGGAGGCGGGTTATCGGGATACGGGCAATGGGGATTGTACCTCGGAGGGCGGCTACTTCGTCCGTTGATTCCATAAAGGCACCAACCCGGCTCGCCAAGGGCTATTGGACCACGTAGAATGAGCCTCTCCTCCTGGGTAGGTGGTAGTGATGAAGTGGTGCTTTGCATTGGTATTGCTGGTTATGGG
>CAUZEG010000045.1:0-21060 GCA_963578775.1 Myxococcales bacterium | reverse complement strand
TCCCGGGTGCCGAGAATGTGCTTCTGCCGGGTAGCGATCACTATTCGGCTGCCACCAGTGAAGACTCCTTTGCGGCCATCTACAGCTTCTTGAATGATGGAGAGGCACCGAAGACCACGGCCTTTGTTCCGGAAGAACCGGTGATGGTGGCGGGGCGGGCGCTCTCCTTCGGTGAAAACGCTCCGTTGGCTGGTGGCATTGTGGAGGTCCACACCTACGATCCGCAGACCGGTATACGGTCAAGCGAGGGGCCAGTTCTGAGTGTCAGCACGGATGATGAGGGCTTCTGGGGCCCTGTCCAGGTCGAGTCGGGTGTGCATTATGAGTTCTGGATTCAGCCCCAGGGAGAAGGGGAAATGGTGGTACATTATTTCCCGGCTCCGTTCGTACGCAGTAATCCCTTCTTCTATCTGCGAACCATGCCGCCGCCGACCTCGATCACCGGCTTGTTGCTAGGGGTTTTGCCGCGTACAGCCGAGGCTGCAAATATGATCGTCTTCATGCAAAGACGCATCCTCAACGCGGCCTCTGATGAATTGTGGATCGATGGGCATCAAATCGCCACCCCGGCGGTGGCCTCGCTCGAACAGTCGACCGTCGCCCTGTTTCTCTACGATTCCGATGAGGATGGTGTCAGCGATCTGACCAGCGTTCCCATGTTTGAACAGTTTCCCTTCTTGAAAGGGCTGGATATATTTTTATCCTCGGCTCCCCAACGGGGCATACCCGTACAGTTGAACGACTATGCCCTGACCGTGCCCAGCGTACCGTCAGAGCAGGGCGCCATGGTGCTGATGCTACCCTGAGCCTATTGGGTCTTCAGCCATTCGATGAGCTGTTGGGGATCGTCGGTGATAATTCCATCGACGCCAATCGATAGGAGATAGGCCCAGTCTTCGGGCGTATTGGCGGTCCACGGAATGACCCGGATCCCGAGCTTATGAAGGGCTTTGATCTGTTCCGGCAGGATCCAATGCTTATGTGGGGACACGATGTTGGCCTTAGCTCCCTTGGCCACGGCGACCACATCGAGGAGGTTGGCGTGGACCAGGATGGCCCGGGTCAGATCCGGCATTAGAATGGCCATCTCGTGCAGGATCCGCTGGTCGAAGGACTGTACATTGCTTCGGTCGGCGATTCTGGTCTTTTTGATGACCGCGGTTAAAAGCTCGGCGTATTGGCGTGGTGGTGGTGTGAGGTTGGGCCGACCGGGGACACTCTTTACTTCCAGATTGAAGCGGACCGTTCGACCCAGCTCCTTCTCCTTCTTTTGGACCGCCTCAATTACCTCCAGAAGGGTGGGGAGGGGAGTCGCGGGAACGGCTCGCTGCTTGGGAAAGCCCGGATCGGGTCGCTGGGTACAATCGTAGTTCTTCAGCTCTCGCAGACTGAGCTCGCGGACCTTGATCACGCTGTCCACCGTATTGCCTTTATTGTCCTGGCACAGAGTCTGGCTGAGCTCCAGATCGTGAATGACCACCAGTTGATTGTCGCTGGTTGCGGCCATATCGAGTTCGATGACATCCGCCCCGGCCTCCACGGCGAAGAGGAAGGAGGGGATGGAGTTCTCGGCGTAGGTGGTGCGGGCCCCTCGATGGCCCTGCACTTCGATATCCGGTGCTGCGATACTTGTGTGTGCACAGGCTCCCATGAAAAGAACCGACAAGATCCCTATTCGTACGTTCACGGTCAGTCTCCCTGGAATAAGATGAATCATCGACTCTTGTACCCGACTCGACCATTGATGGCGAGTGGGGCATACTCACCATCTTAAAACCTGGGAGGAATAGGATGGGGAATCCAAGAAATGTCGCTATTTTGATGGGCGTCGCCGCCTTATTGATGATCGTCGGGGTGGCTACGAAGAGCTGGTATACGGCGAATGAAAGCCGAGAAGGAATCACGGCCAGCGTGGCAATTGGCCTTACATCTGTCGAAATGTGTATTTCTGGCGAATTGATTCCGGCGGAAGATAGAAAATGTGTGACTACTCCCTACAGCAAAGTACCGGAAGAAGAAGCCAAGAAGGATAAGACGTTCTTCTACGCTGGCAAGCTCACTCTATTTGGTGGAATTTTTGCCGCCATTCTGCTGCTGGGCGCCTGTGTGATGTCGCTTACAGGAAATAGCGGCAAGGGACCGGTGGATCCCAGACGATTGGCGCAGATTCTCACTCCAGTGGCCCTTTTAGGTGCTATCGTATTCGTTGCGAACAAGCCGGATAATATGACCGAGCCATCCATAGGATTCAGTGCGATTGTGTTCTTCCTGGGAGCGATCGCCGGGATCGCCAGCACGGTGCTCGGCGGACAGCAAACAGCCACGGCTGGAGCCGATGATGCCGCCGCACCGGCGCCGGCGGCACCCTTCGCAGCAGAGCCGGCCCCCGCAGCACCTGCGGCGTCCGAGCCTGCGCCTGCGCCCGAGCCCGAGCCTGAGCCAGAAGCGGCATCCGCCGACGATGGTGGAGAAGACGAAGAAAACGAAGGCTAGGTACCATCGTTTATGATTCTCGAATGGCGCCACCCGCTCGCGGTCTGGCGCCATTCGTCGTTTTGGCGTTATTGGACAGGTCTTCGCGTTCTATGCGATAACGCTCCCACTTAGTCATGGAGGGACAGCAATGGATAACAACGAAGAAAACAAAGAATCCCAGGCGGAAGAGAGTGCGCCAGCCGTAGAAACGGCCGAGGCAAGCGCCCCGGAGGTCCCTGCACATGCAGCAGCGACGGTCCCCGCAGCACCAGCCGCCCTGGATCCCCCGGCAGAAGCAGCCGCACCGGCTGTTGAAGAAACCCCGACGGCTCCCGAAGCCCCTGCAGCCACAGAAGCGCCAGCAGCTTCTACCGGTGGTGGTGGGAATCCCTTGCAGGACTGCATGGAGAAGATCGGCTTGGGAGAGCTTGCGCAGAGAGACCAATACCTTCTATTAGGTGGTGCCCTGGGCGCTTTGATCGCTCTGTTCCTCCCCTGGTTTACTGCTGGCCCATTTTCCGTCAATTCCTTCCATTGGTGGCACGGTATCGTGGGTCTGTTGTCCCTTGTGGGTGCTGTAGGTCTGATTGTCATGAATATCCCCTGGGAATGGGCTGCAATCGCAGTCGGCGTATTGGTGGGGCTTTTGGCGATTATTGCTACGCCGGGCCCAGACGGTATAGGGACTGGTATTGGCGTATACCTGTTCCTGGCTGGCAATGTGGCAATCGGCGTGATGTGTATCGATAAGGCAAAGATCGAGTCGATCAAGGTTCAGCTGAAGATCAAGAAATAAGCGTAGCTCTGGGCTTACGGCCCCGCATACGCTCTGGATGGATGCCCGCCGCGAAGTATTTCGCGGCGGGCATCTCTTTTTTTGTTTCCGTCGGAGCTGCCGAGGTTGCGGCCGACCGCAAAGCGTAGTTCAATCGTGCTGCAAGTAGGAGGTCGGCCATGCAAGAATATGGAATCCCCCGGTCGTGGGTTCGGATGCCGCTGTTATCATTGATTTGTATAGGTCTGCTGGGTTGTGGGCCTGTTGTACGAAACCAGGCCTCTACCACCGGTTCCACTCCCGAGCCTGGGCCTAAGGTGGTGAAAACCCTGCCCCCGCCACCGGTAGTAGCCGAGGAACCCGTCAAGCCAGCCCGGGTGCTGCCGCCGGCTGTGAAGAAAGCGAGTGTGACGCACCCCATAATACAGTTGGGTGCCACTGTTGAGCTTCATCACATATTTGGACTAAGAATCGCTTTCAAAGATGCGCGGGCTCCGAAGAGGGCTGATAACGTTATAATGACAATTCGACGGAACCGAAAAGAATTCCTTCGATGCGTGAAGCAATCGGTGAACAACTACCCGTACTATGGCGGCAGGGTAGGGGTGCTGTTTACGATCGGGGCGGTGGGTACCGGACCGAAGGTAAACGTCGTGTCCGATACAACCAGCGGAAAAAGACTCGGACAATGTTTGAAGAGCTCGATAGAGAAGCTCCGGTTCCGCGGCGTACATATGGGGAAGTCCCGGTCGGATCTAGAGGGGACCCGATACAAACTGTTGTTCAAGGTACCTTTGCTGAAGCTTTCGGACGCCAACCCCTCAGGTGGTCTGTTTCTCCGACAGAAGGGTCGGAATCTGGTCGTCATAGTGGCGATGAATCACTATTGCGACCCCCGCCCGCGCTTTCGTCGTTTGCGTAGGGGAAGGACGATAACCTATACAATGCGTCCTACAGGAAGCCGGATCAGCCGCTGCACAAAAATGCACGAGAGGCGTTTTGTGGAAAAGAATGTCAAGCGGGGTCGATATACCGTGCGTGTAGTGAACGATGGGGAAATAGCATATAAGGATACCATCGATATCAAGTAGCCGGTCTGGCTCCTATTGATGGGCCAAAACGAAAAACGCCCCCGGGATGAACGGAGGCGTTTTCGATTTCCAGTTTTTGAATCGATCAGATTCGAGTCGCGTAGTACTCGACGACCAGCTGTACATCGATCTCAAAGGGAACCGATGTGGAATCTGGTAGAGAGGAAACCTGCGCCGATTTCTTGGTCTCGTCGAAGCTGAACCAGTCCGGACGTGTCAGGCTTGGGTTTTCGAGAGATTCGTTGATGGCCAGCAGGTCTTTGCTCTTTTCCCGCGGGGTAACCACATCACCAGCCTTGAGACGGTAGCTAGGAATATTGACCGTTTTGCCGTTTACCGTGAAGTGGCGATGGGTAACCATCTGGCGTGCAGCCGGGATAGTGGCTGCGAAGCCGGCACGGAATACCATATTGTCCAGTCGGCGTTCCAGGAACTCAAGGAGCTTCTTACCGGTGGGCTCACGACTAGTGGCCGCTTCAAGGAACATACGACGGAACTGACGTTCGCCAATGCCATAGTTGAAGCGAAGTTTCTGTTTTTCCATGAGTTGGCGCTTGAAGTCGCTGGCCTTGCCACGGCGTTCACGGCCATGCTCTCCCGGTGGATACGGGCGGCGTTCCATGGATTTGCGCGACAGGCCCGGCAGATCAACGCCGAGCGCACGCATAATTTTTACTCTTGGACCGGTGAAGCGACCCATGTTTTGCCTCTACTGATAAGATTGAAACTAGAAAAGTAAGGAGCCCGCGCGCGTATTACACGCCTGGTAGCTTACGAGGCGGCGGACACTAGCCGCTAAGCCTTTTAGAGTCAAGCAACAATGCGTTCAGGCCCATAATTGGGGTCCTAACCACACTTCAGTCAGAAAAACTGGCCAGAATCTGTTCGGCGCGGGCCAGATCGTCCGGAGTGTCCACTTCGGTGCAGGCCAGGCCTTCGGTGGAGACGCCGTACATTTCGAATCCGTTGGGGATCATGCGGTGGTAGGCGTCTTCATAATAGGCGTCAACATTCCCTTCGTCGCGAACCATGGTCTTGATGGTTGCAAAGAGATTTTGCGCATCATCCGCGTGGATTTTCTCGATGCCCATGGCTTCGCCCTGGCAGTTGCCTGGTTCGAGCCATTTCCCGAGGGCCGTAACCCGGCCTTCGGCATTAAACTGGAGTTTCATCTCTTCATCCGCCAGAGGGGCCGAATTGTCGTACACCACAGCGTTTTTGAAGGGGGAGTCAACCAGCTTACGGAGGATGTCCGTATGGAGCATCAGATCGCCGTCGAATTTTATGAAAGAGCTGGCTCCGATGAAATGGTGGGCAATCCACAAGGAGTGCGCATTATTGATGACATCGAATTCCGGATTATGGACCGTGTGGATGGTGGCAGGACCGGACCGGTTGGCTTTCCACTCCTCCACCTTTTCGGCGCAATAACCAGTGACCACGATAACCTCTTCGATACCAACCAGCTCGCATTGCATGGTTAATCGTTCGAGCAGGGTAGTCTCTCCTACCGGCACCAGAGCTTTGGGCAGATTATGGGTCAGGGGCATCAGGCGCGTGCCGAGCCCCGCCGCCAGAAAGACCGCTTTGAGTTTCTCTGTTGCCATGGACATTCCCCGCAGACGAGCTGGCACACCTAGTAGCAACGGACTGTCGCCAACGCAAGGTCGGAGTATCGCCGCTGCCGAGATTTATGTTACGATCTACCCCTTGTGCTGGAGGACGATGTTGAGCCTTCCATATGCGAAGCGGGCTTTGATTGGCCTGGTTTTAATCTTGGGGATGGCGGCTTTTATGGCGGTCCCGCAGGATGTCAGGGCTCAGGGAGTCACGGCCCGATATGTGCCCGGACAGATCATCGTACGTAGCCAGCACAACCTGGACGGGCGACTGGACCCAGCTCGCTATCCTCAGCATGAGCTGTTGGTGCCACGCCTCAACATCTACCTTATTCGGCTTGCCGATGGAGTGACGGTTATGCAGGCTATGGCCGAGCTGAATCGGTCGACCGGCATCCTATACGCCCAGCCGGATCATTATGTTACAGACCGTGCGACCGTGCCCAATGACCCCTTTTTCTATCGCCAATGGGGGTTGTACGCGACCGGGGAGAACTTTCGGGCGGAACCCGATTGGCCGGAATGTGGAGGGAGCTGCGGAGGAGACGCGAGTTGTGCCGGTCAATGTGGTGGTGGGACTCCGAGCGGCTGTTATTGTGACCCCAGCTGTTTAGCCGTTGGCGACTGTTGTGCCGATGCCTGTGACCAATGTGGGGTCTGCGATGCCGCCAATAGTTGTTCGGGCAACTGCGGCAGTTCGGCCAGTGGGGGCTGTTGGTGTGACGATGGCTGTCTGACCTTGGAGGATTGCTGTGGGGACGCCTGTAGCATCTGTGGCATCTGTGGGCCGGCGGAAGGGGAATGCCATTGCGGTAGTGGCTGTGTGGACTTAGGGAGCTGTTGTACCAATGCCTGTGACAGTTGTGGCCATTGTTCTTCGACGGTGGGGGCCGACGTCGACGCGCGATATGCCTGGGACTATGGTTTTGGACTGGACGGTCCTACCGCTCCGGTGGTCGTCGTGATCGATAGTGGAATCGACCTGGACCATCCGGATCTGGTCGACAATCTATGGACCAATCCAGACGAGATCGCCGGGAATTGGCTGGACGACGATCTAAACGGTTACGTGGACGATATTCACGGTTGGGATGCCGGTCTTGACACGGGAACCCTGCCGGAGACCGATCATGGTACGAAGGTGACCGGCGTCTGTTGTGCCCGTGGGGATAACGGTCTGGGGATCAGCGGTATCAGCTGGCGGACCCGCTTCATGTTCGTGAGCAAGACGAACGACGACATCTCCCTCACCTCCGCTGTGATCAAGGGGTACAACTACATCATGGTGCAGCGCCAACGCTATATGGACACCAATGGCACAATGGGGGCCAATGTGGTTGTCGCCATCAATAGCTTTGGGATCCCCGAGGTGTTTTGTACGGGTCCATACCAGGTGTGGAATGACCTCTACGACGAAATGGGCAGTCTGGGGATTTTGTCGGTTGTGGCTGTCCCCAATACCGAGGTCGATATTGACGTGGTTGGCGACATTCCGGGCACCTGCACCAGTGACTATGTTATCACCGTCACCAATGTGGATGAATGGCAAACACTCAAGTTCGCAGCCTCCGGAACGACCCATGTGGATCTGGCAGCACCGGGCGAACATATCTACACGACCGAGGCCGGAGGGGGATATGGCTTTGCGTCCGGCACATCGTTTGCGGCGCCTCTGGTCGGGGGCGGCGTGGCGTTTTTACATAGTGTCGCGCCACTATGCTTCTGGGAGTTTTTCCGAGATCGCCCGGATAAGGCGGCCTTATACCTGAAATCCGTGATTCTGGATTCCGTGGATCTGGTTGTATCCCTGGTGGGTGAAACCGTGACAGGGGGGCGTTTCAATCTGTACTGGGCCGTCAACCAGATGCAATCCTTGAATACCTGTGGTGACGGCTGTTGTACCGGAAGCGAGACCGTTTCCACCTGTCCAATGGACTGCGTTGGAACGGGCAGCTGTTGTCGCGCCAACGGCGGTGTGGGCTGTCAGGACATAGCCGTCCAGGATTGCGTCTGTGCCCTGGACGAGGTCTGTTGCAATAGCGGTTGGGATGATATTTGTGGGTCGACCGCCGAAATTTGTGGCAGCTGTTCCGGGGATTGCTGTGAGGAAAACGGTAGCCCAGGTTGCCTGGGGACGACGTGCGAGGACTGTGTCTGTAATGCGGACTCTTATTGCTGCACGGATTTATGGGATGGTGTTTGTGTACTGGCAGCCGGCGATGAATGTGCCGCTTCCTGTGTGGAATGCGATGTCTGTGGAAATGACTATTGTGGGGACAATGAAAGCGCCTGCAGTTGTTCCTTTGACTGTGGCTCCGTTTGTGGTGATGGCTGTTGTACCGGGGCGGAGAACCCGTGCGATTGTCCGGGGGATTGTAGTCCTATCTGTGGTGATGGATGTTGCACGGGCACGGAGAGCTCTTCCAGCTGCTTTACGGATTGTGTGGGCGGCGGCGGCTGTTGTCTGGAGAAAGAGACCGCTGGCTGTGGTGATCTCGATGTACAGGCCTGTGTCTGTGGAATTGATCCCTATTGTTGTACCGGTGCATGGGATGGGCTTTGTGCGGCCGCTGCGGACGATTGTGGATCCTGCAATGGAAGCTGCTGTGGTTCCACTGGAAACCCCGGCTGCGATGGAACCAGCTGCGAAGCCTGCGTCTGCGACATCGCCCCGACCTGTTGTACGGAGGACTGGTGGCTGGGTTGTGCCACCTATGCCCAGGGCGCCTGTGTCGACGCGTGTTCCGAGTGCAATGTCTGTATCGGGCTGGACTGCAATGACAACGATCCGTGCACCATCGACAGTTGCGGCTCTCCCGGCGGCTGTAGCCACGATCCCGTGAACTGTGCTCCGGGTACCCAATGCGTAAATGGCAGCTGCATCTGCCTATCGGATTGCGTGGGCAAGACCTGTGGGAGTGACGGCTGCGGCGGAAGTTGTGGAACCTGTGGAGCCGGCGAGAGCTGTAATGGGGGCAACTGTAGTTGTGACCTGGATTGTGTGGGCAAGACCTGTGGGGATGACGGTTGCGGCGGAAGTTGTGGAACCTGTGGTCCTGGCGAAAGCTGTAACGGTGGCAACTGTAGTTGTGACCTGGATTGTGTGGGCAAGACCTGTGGGGATGACGGTTGCGGCGGAAGTTGTGGAACCTGTGAAGCCGGTCAGATCTGTAGCGGCGGATCCTGCATCTGTGTCCCCAGTTGTCCCGCCGGGGCCTGCGGGCCCGATGGTTGTGGTGGAAGCTGTGGTCCGTGTCCCGACGCTGGGTCCTCCGATGCGGGCAATGATACGTCGTCTGGCACGGATAGTGGCACGGGCGTAGACTCGGGTAGTGATACGACTACGGATACTGGCTCGGGCGTGGATGCGGGTACAGACGCCGGCAATGATACGACTACGGATACCGGCTCGGGCGGGGATGCGGGCACAGACGCCGCCAGCGATACGACTACGGATACCGGCTCGGGCGTGGATACGGGTACAGACGCCGGCAATGATACGGCCGCGGATACCGGCTCGGGCGTGGATGCGGGTACAGACGCCGGCAATGATACGGCTACGGCCACGGATCCCGGCTCGGGCGTGGATACGGGCACGGACGCTGGAACCGATTCCAATATGCAGATTGATACCGGCCCGGAGACTGCACCAGACGCTCTTACCGATACCAGCCTACCGCCCCTGCCCAAGCATACGACTAGCTCCGGCTGTCGTGCCGGTTCCAAGAGTTCCGGGCCCTATGGCCTATTGGCCCTGCTCTATGGTCTCTTGTTCTTTATCTGGCGTCGTCGAACTAGAGCAATTTTTTAAAATCACGCCCCAGCGCCATCACTCGCATGAACGTGTCCAGAGACGTCTTTGGCTTCGAGGAAAAGGTGACTGTTTTCGTGCCGGCGTCGTACTTCAGCGATGTGGTGGTAATGACATCCACCACGATGGCTCCATAGCCCTCGGAGAGTTCCGCCGACATACCACGTTGACCTCCTCCCTGTTTCAACATGGATTGTACCATCTGGGCCACCATAGCCTTGGAGGATTCGTAGTTCTCCACGAAGGGTTGGATCTGTGGGGGTAGGGCGGTCTCAAGGGCCAGTTGTCCAGAGATTTCCATGCTGGGGACGAGTTTGCCGCTGATCTGCAGGGAGCTCATGCCGTTGCCGCTTGGTGGGGTACCGATCAGATGAAAGGCCGCTCCTTTGGGAGCCGCGGCCAATAGGGGCTTCATGGTTGGGTTTTCAAGGACACTCGCATGTTCCCCTTTTTTGGTTTTCAGGAGGACTGAGAGGCTTTGCTTATCATTGGCAACAACCAGGATGTTCTTGTCGAGGACAGTCCACAGGGTGCCGTCTCCGTCTGCGTAGACTTTGTTTCCATCGATCTCGAAGGATGGTTTCGGTCCGTCTTTGATGGTACTGGCCCAGTCCAGAATCACCTTGGCGTCGAAATCGAATTGCATATATCCCATTCCCCGGGCTCCGGGGAGGCTGCATATGACCATGCGCTTGAGCTTGTCGGGAGTGAACCCGAGGGCCTTGAGGGCTTCGTATTCCTCCTTGTCGGCGCCGGACATGATCCCACCCTCTTCGTAGAGCATGGTTTCGAGACGTTGGTTCAGTGCCTTGGGGATCCCCGCACCATCGAGCACACATACCATCTCGCTTTCCACCGGGACGGGCAGTGCGATGAGGTGTTGCTTTAAGCCCTGGGTCGCGCCGGGGCCGCTTGGACTGGCTCCACCGCTGGACGCGGGACTCGACTTCTTCTTACTGCAGGCGCCACAGGCGACCAGCAGGGCCAGGCCGAGAAGGGCGATAAGAGAGCGCAACAGGACACGGGAGGTTCGGTGGTTCATTGTGGACTCCGGATAGACGATTCGGATTACTCAGTGGTCTTTTCCTTAATCGTCATTTTGACGAGGTCCAGAAATTTATCGAGGGAGGTTTGTGACTTCGTCTGGAATGCGATGGTGTTGGTACCCGCGTCGTATTGTAGAGAGGTGTTGGTAATGAAGTCTGCCACGATCGTTCCCATTCCCTGCGCCACGTCCGAGGGCATGTCTTGTCGCTGTCCCATCATGGTTGGGACCATCTGGGCGATCATTGGTTTGGCTGCGTCGAAGTTTGCCAGGACCGGCTGAACCTGTGGGGGTAGGGCCATCTTGAGGCCCAGTTGTCCGTCGATTCCAATTGTGGGCGAAACTTTCGCGCTTATTTGTAGCGAATGCCATGGTTGGCCACCGGAGGGTGGGTTGCCAATGACGTAGACGGCTGCACCTTTCGAGGCCTTTGCCACGAGCGGCTTTATAGCCGGGTTTTCCAGGAAATTGCCGTGTTCGCCTTTCCGGGTTTTGAGTAGAGCCTCTAGAGCGGCCTGATCATCCGCAATAATGAGTGTGTTCTTGTCGAGGGCCCCCACAAGCGTCCCGTCTTCCTCCGATATATACATCTTGATGCCGTCGACCTCTGCGGTGGGTTTCAGGCCATTCGTTGCGAGTTTTCCGGCCCAATCCAGGATCTTCTGCACGTCGAAATCGCATTGTATGTAGCCGATGCTGGGGTCTTCATTACCGTCTCCTGTCCAGCCCAGAACGAGCCGCCGGAATTTGTCTGGTGCGAACCCTGATCCTTTGAGTGCTTCGTAGATCGCTTTGTCGGCTCCTTTTAAACTGGCCTGTTCTACGAGCATGGCTTCGAGGCTCTGGATGTACTTTGCGGGGATCTGCGACCCATCGATTACGACTACGAATCCAACGTCCTTTGGTACGGGCAAATCCGTCAGATGTTGTTTCAGCGTTTGTGCCGAACTCGAGCTTCCACTCGACTTCTTCTTACTGCAGGCGCCACAGGCGATCAGCAGGGCCAGGCCGAGAAGGGCGATAAGAGAGCGTAACAGGACACGGGAGGTGCGGTGGTTCATCAAAGACTCCAGACGGGCGGTTTTTGGATGTTTTGCGGCCGGTTCGACCGACCACGGCCCTCTGAGAAAGCACGGATCCCTCGTTATGGCAAGTGCTGTGCTACTTCGCCGTCCGTTCTGGCCGAACGGATGGTATCGCCACTAGGTGGTCGGATACGCGGACTGGGTTATGCAGAGGGTTGCGGACAAGGCTATTACCTACACCCGGCCTTCATCGCCTCTTGTATGATCTTTTGGCATTTCTCAAGCATGCTCGGATCGTTGGCCAAGGCCTCTGCGTCCATGCAGCCTGTTGATTTGGCTAGATCTTGCAGCTCGTCACAACTGGTTACGGGGGCCGCCTCGGGCATCGCCGGGGCCGTCGCGGGCTCTGGGTAATAGTTTTCGGTCGGACCACTTGCGTGATGTAAGGAGAGGTATTGCCGGGATATAAGGCCCATGAAGTCCCCAAACTGCTGGACCGTCAGGGCCGGGGTCATTCGAAGAGTCAAGTTGCCGGCGCGGGCATCCAGATTCAGTTCCGTCTTCTCGATCATCTCCGTCATCACATCGGTCATAAGACGGCTCTCGGACTCGGTGTAATCACCTTGTTGGACGATGGCATTCGGTACCATCCCCAAATACATCGCTTTGTTTTCGGAGAAGGTCTGGAGCATCGTCTCCACCTGGTGTGGTATCTCACCGTCGGCATATTCAAAGAAGCCGTTGATCTCGAATACGCCGGAGTCGAAGCCCAGGGAGAAGGCCATATTCTTCAGCTCGTCATCGTTGGGCGGGCGGCCCGCAAAGAGCAGCGCGTTGTTCTTGGGCAGTTTCGATATCAAACGCTGAATGGTGGCGTTTTCGGCGACGGTCGGAGCGTTGCCCTGGACCACCGCGATCATATCTTCAACATAGTCTCGCTCGTCGCCAAAGAGCAGGGTGTTGGCGTTAAAGACGGTATTATAGCTATTCGACTCACGCCAGGTGGGAAGCCCCTGAATCGGATCTGTAGCGGTGACCCCCGGCATCTCGCTGATGAAGCGCCTGGCGTCATAATCCATTTCCAGCACTCCGACCCCGAAGTCCTCACCACCGGCGGGCGTGGCCATGGCGAAACGCCGGGCCTGGTTCAGCTCAAATCCTGTGGCCTTATAGTTTTCGTAAAGGCGTCGCTTGTCCGGTGGTAGTATCTGGAGAATATTGGTCTCGATGGCGGTCATCAAGGCGTCGGGGATGTGCTCGCCATCCAATATCATGATCATACGCGTATCCCTCGGCAGGGGGATGGCGGGCAGGGAGGATTTCCATTTTCCTTTGGGAGCCGTAGCTTGGGGGGTGGCTGAACCTGCGGCCCTGGACTTCGCAGCGGCACGCTTCTGGTCTTTTTTGCGCTGCATTTCAGTGGCTAGCTTGTCCTGCTTGGCCGCTTTCTCTCGTTGCATTTTGGCGATCTGGGCCTGTTGGGCGGCTTTGTCCTGCTCCATGCGGCGCAGATCCTCTTCGGTGGCTTTACGGCCGAAGATGGCCCCCATCACGATGGCGATTACCAGGACAATGCCGACGATCAGAGCCACCATTTTTCGTTTTTGTTTTTGTATATCGGCCGGGCTGAACTCTTTGCTGGGGCCGGCCGGGGCACTGGCACTCACCGGCATCGCTCCGTCTACCTGCCCGTAGGGCTTCCAATCGGTCCAGCCTGTCTGCCAGACCAGGGTGTTGGCTTGGATGGTGCCCTGCTGTACGAGCTGGGCAAACGCCGCCTCGTCCACGGGACCACAGGTCTCCGTACCCAATTGATAGTGCCAGTTTGCCATCCCTCATCTCCCTTCATCGATTCGCCAGGGAAAGGGATTCTAACTCAAGTGCCGGTGTGCGTCATCACTTCGCGCCTGGCTCGAACGAATTCATCCCCAGATTCTGCATGCACTTCATTGTGACGGGCATGACCAGAGCCGCAAAGCCCTCGGGTATTTCCCCCGTGCTATCCATCGACAGCGACCATTTCAGGAATTTACCCAGTTTGACCTTCTTCTCTATCTTTTTGAGCTGGCATTCACATAAGCGATTGGCTTGTACGTTACTGAATGTCTTCAGGCCCTCTTCCACACAGCCATTCATAAAGCCTGTACGGACCTCTTCGGGATAGGGTTCGTATGTATCGTTACTTCCAAAGATGAGTCCCAGGACTACCAGCATCGCCACCATAACCCCGATCCCGATCAGAAAGGTCTGGGCCTTCTTCTTTGCGCGTGGTTCGCCGGTCACAAATTCGGTGTCGGCACCGCGAAAGGGGGGAGGAATGGTATGGAGTCGGTCGTCGTCCGCTGGCTGGGGCATCGGTGGTGGCTTGTGTTTGGCGATCTGTTCCTCCGTGATTGCCCGGAACATGTCGGTATTCACCTCGGGAGGCGATGGAGGCACAGGAAGCGGTCCGAGCACGGGCGAGTTCATTGGACTCAGATGCATCCCGCGCAGACCGTAATCTATGTGGCCGCCATGGTCGGCCTTTCGTAGATCTTCCAGGAGATCATCACAGGACCTATAGCGGTCTTCCTGTTGGCGGGCGGTGGCGCGCAGGATGATTTCATCAATCGAGGGGGAGATCTCGGCTCGGAACAGACTTGCTACCGGCATAGGGCGCTCTATCTGCGCCTTCATCAACTCGTAATCGCTATGGGCGTACTCATGAAACGGCGATTGGCCGGTGGACATCTCAAATAGGATAACCCCGAGGGCGTAGATATCCGTGCGTGCGTCGACCTCTTGCCCGAGATGCTGTTCAGGGGCGATATATCCGGCCGTTCCCATCCGTGCCCCGGTTCGGGTGAGTCGGGCCTTGTCCTGAAAAAAGCCGGCGAGGCCAAAATCGAGGACCTTGATCTGGTCCTGATGGCCCAGCTTCACCACCATTATATTGCCGGGTTTGATGTCGCGATGGAGGATCCCCTTCTCGTGGGCAAAACCCACGGCTTCCACCATGGCAGTGGAGTGTCGATAAATCTGGTCGAAGGGGAGCCCCGACGGATGCCTGGCGATGAAAGCGCCCAGGGATTCGCCTTGCAGCAGCTCCATGACCAGGGCAAAGGGCTCTTCCACATAGTCATATACGGTTACAATGTTGGGATGGCTGCGTAGCGACAGTAAGACCTGTAGCTCGCGCTGCGCACGGATAAGGACTTTCTGTCCACCCAGCAGAGAGGGGTTGATCACCTTGATGGCCACCTCTTGCTGCAATTTCGGATCAAAGGCGCGATAGACCTGCCCCATGCCCCCTTCGCCGAGGAGGTCCACGACCTCATAGCGTCCGATCTGTTGTATGGTCATCTCTGCACCATGAGCAATGGGCTCCTGATCACATTAAAGTACCATAAAGACCCTTCCATGTAACTGCGCCCACCCGAGTTGGTTACCTATCGTCGTACTCGACGCCCTGTGGCGACATCCGCGGGAATAGTCCGATCCGACTCCATCCCGTTGATGGTTCTGTCGATTCGGGAGGTTTCCACCCGGACCTCCGATTTCGAGAAGGCCGCGAAGGGCGATCAGATGGTGCAGGTGCAATAAGCTCTAATGCTTATGACCCGGGACGCTGTGGTCGTGGCCACCACGTGGCGCTGGTGGGGCCCTGGGGGCCTGCGGAGGGGCCGGACGGGGCTGTGGAGGTGCGCATAATTTCATGGCGTCCATGTCCTTGGCATCTGCCACGCATTGCGCGCGTTCCGGCTCAGTGCGACATTCCATCATACACCGACTTTTCCCCTGCGCCATGAAGGCCTGCAGTTGGGTTTCCATCTTGGCTCTCTGTTCCGGCGGCAACTCTTTCATACGTTTTTGGGCCTCTGTATTGGCAAGGCTCAAGGCGTTGTCGCAGGCGCGGCTACATAAGACCTCGGTCTCTGGCGTCACCTTCACCGCAGGCTTGGTGGGCGGTGCGGTAGAGAATTTACCGGGTGCTGGCGCACCGGTGGGCGCGTTCGGAGTGGGAGGCCGGGGTGGTTGCGGTGGGCTATGTTTTACTGCACACGCCTGAATGTCCTCGGCCGTAGCGGCCGTGGACAGGCAGGAATAGAGCACGGGCTTTTCCTCGCATTGTGCCATACATTGGGTACGCCCCCGCGCCATCTGGGCCTTCATCTGGGTCTCCAGCTGCACTTTTTGTTCGGGGGGCATCTGGGCGAGCTTTTCCTCGATCCCCTTCATCACGACGCCGAGCACCTTGTCACAGGTCTTTGGGCAGTCGACGGTCGTTGCTGCTGTAGGAGCTGTTGCAGGAGCTGCTGCCGCAGGTGCTTCATTCGTGGCACCTGGTGTCTTGCTGTCATCCAAGCCTTTTCCAGGCTTTTCGGTGCTGCCGTTGTCCGTAGCGTTATCACCGCCGCTAGCTCCAGCCGTGTTGTTCTTTTTCTTTTCCCCGCAGCCCGCAATGACGAGGCCGCTCAAGGCGATTCCGAGGACTAGATACTTGGCAAATCGATTCATATTCTCTTCCTGCAACGGTTTTGTAGGCATGACGTCGACCGGAATAGAGACAGGTCGACGTAAGGGTCTACAGGATTCGGCCGTATCTGCCAAATGAAAGAAATGAAAGAGTAGTCCCGATGTCTTACCATCCGGATGGTGGTGCCCCGAGGGTGCTCCACGCAGACTCAATCGATTGTTGCTACTCCTTAGCGGGAGCCGCTGGCGCCGGAGCTGCTGGTGCTGGTGCTTTTGCCGGAGCTGCTGGTGCCGCCGCCGGAGCCGGAGTGTCTGTGCCCGCAGGGGGCGAAAATTCCTCTGCGCACTTCTCCATGTCGTCCATAGTTTTGGCTTTGACTACACAATCCGCCATTGCGGGGTCGGCAGTTTTACATTCTTTAAAGCACTTGATTTTACCCGAGGCCTTGGCTTCGTTGAGCGAAACCAGCATTTGCTTTTGCATGTCGGGCGGCATCTCGGCTAGCTTTTCCTGCGCTCTGACCATGGCGATAGCAAGAGCGTTATCACAGGCCTTGTCGCATTGGTCCGCCGGTGCTTCATTTGTCGTGCCTGGTGTCTTGGTGTTATCGGAGCTCTTTTCAGACTTTTCAGACTTTTCTGCGCTGTCGGCTTTCTCGGTTCCAGCACTATCCGTGCCTCCGGAGGCCGATTTACTCTTTTTCTTACCTCCGCAGCCTGCAATAAAGAGGCCGCTCAAGGCGATTCCGAGGACAAGATATCTGGCGATTCGATTCATATTCTCTTCCTGAACGCTTCTGTCGACACGACTTCGACCGGTATATGCACAGGTCCAGGTAAGCGTCTATAGGATTCGTCCAATTCTACAGTTCGAGTGTAGCCAGAACGGCTTATTGCTTCGCCGCACAGGTCTCCATTTCGCTGATGGATCGGGCACTGGCCATACATTCGGCTATTTCGGGCCGTTTCCTGCACGTCGTATAACATTCGGCGACACCGGCCGATAGAGCCTCGTTGAATTGCACTTCCAACTGTGCCTTGAGCTCATCTGGGGCATCAACGGTCTCTCTACGGGCCGAGATCAGCGCGATTTTCTTCGCGTTATGGCAAGCTTTGGCACAGAGATCCATTTGGGTTGCGCCGGAGGCTGAGGAGCCACTACCGCCGTTGTCCTGTTCGTCCCCAGCTGTACTCGATGTAGTGCGGTTCTTGCTTTCACAACCCACTAGAGCAAGACCCATCAACGCAACCGCGAGGATCGCAAATCTGGCAAGTTGAGACATGACCACGTCCTATGAATTGTGTAGGCGTGTTTTCGGCCCGTCAGGCCAACTCTTTGTATCGAATCGAGCCGAGTGGAGCACCCACGGTGCTCCACTCGGACTCAATCGATTGTCGCTACTCTGGAGCCGTCGCTGGTGCCGCTTCGGCGGGAGCCGCTGCTGGAGCTGCTGCTGGAGCTGCTGCCGCTGGAGCTGCTGCCGCTGGTGCTGCTGCCGCTGGAGCTGCTGCCGCTGGAGCTGCTGCCGCTGGAGCTGCTGCTGGAGCTTCGTCCGTCGGAGCTTCGTCCGTCGTAGCTTCGTCAGCTTTTTCTGCGCTCTCGGCGCATGCCTGCATGTCAGCCATCGACTTGGCGGTTGCCATACAGCCAGCCATTGCAGGTTGTTTCTTACAATCCTGCATGCACTCACCCTTTGCATTGGCGATTTCACTGGCCGGAATCTTCTGGCCGATTTCTTTCTGAAGAACGCTGAGGGCGTTGTCACAGGCTTTGCTGCAATCGGCTGCGCCGCCGCCACCGCCGCCGCTGGCGCCATTACCGCCGCCAGCTTCAGTTTTCTTCTTGCCTCCACAGCCCATAAGGACCAGGCCGAAAATGGCGATCCCAAGGATTGCGATATTCTTAATACGATTCATAGTTCCCTCGTGTCTCAATGGACAATTCGGTTTACAGGTGCCGAAACGGTACGCCCGGTGGAATATGATGTCAATCTCCTTGAATTACAGGTAGATCGGCGGTCGGAGTTCAGCTGGGCGCTCGACGACAGGAAAATAGACCAAGGTCGATTCGATTCTGGGTGTAGGGGAGCGTGACGATTCGGTCGGGATTGTGGGACTGCTTGCGGTCGATCAACTCTGCCATAAGACTTCCTATCACGGGGCCGCTCTTATACCAGGCACCACTTGTACCTATCGCAACATAGTAGCCACCGACGTCAGTGGAATCGAGGATCGGATAGGAGTCGGACACAGTCCAATCATAAAATGCAATCTGGGTCTGGATATTCTCCAGTTTAACATCGGGAACGCGGCGGGATAGGCCCGCCAGTAGCCGTTGCTCGAATTGCCGGGCGCGGTCGCGAAGACTGGCCTCGTCCCGGTCCATCGCAAAATCGACGTGGTCGTTGGCCAATACCGCACCCACCTTGAATATGGTTTCATTGGGGCGAATATAGAAGCCTTCCACCAGATCGGCCATGGCAGGAAGGGCCCGCCCGTCTGGATTTGCAAAGGTGGCTTCAATGATGAACTGCCGTTGTGGGGTGGTGGTCAAGGGGAGGGGACAGGACACCTGCTGGTTGATGGTGTGGGAGGCTGGACCTGCGCAGTTGACGAGGACGTCACATGGAAGGGTTTGATGGTTTCCGTTTTGTTCCACCGCCACCGAGTGGATGAGCCGGCGGTTTCCCTCCCAGCTGGATTCGGCCGACAGGAAGGTCGTCTGCAAGCGGTAGTCGACGCCCAGGGATTCACCCGCCTGGCGCAGATCGACGACAGCGCCCTCGGGCGGAAATACGTAGCCGCTATCGGGTTCCCAGACCCCTGCGATCCCCTCCTCGTGAAATTGAAAGCAGGGCAGGGCCTGCCCCAATGCCTCTCGTCCCACGTAGAGTTCGGTCGGAACACCGATTCCACGCATGGTTTCGACCCGCGCGGCGATCCCTTTCTGGTCCATCTCCGCCTTGACTCCCAGAGACTCCGAGGGAGGGCCGCCTTCACCACGTCTCAAAAGGAATAATACTCCTACAGGATGGTAGGTAGCACGGGGATGGGCCAGATCCACATGGGAAGCCCAGTTGGCCCATACACGCTGACCTTCGTAGGCCAGGGCCACCGCTTCTTTGCGAGTATAGTGGCAGCGGATCACCGACGAGGAGCGTAGGGTTGACCCCCGGCCGACCTCGGCTTCACGCTCGATGACCGTTACATTATAGTCGCGACGGCCCAACTCCAGAGCGACGCTGGTTCCGATAATTCCCGCTCCAATGACGACCGCATTGCCCACCATGGTGCCATGGTATCAGTTGGACCCAAATCTGACGAGCTACCGTCCCGACTGGTCAACTCGTACCTGGAATGACTACAATAGAGTATGAGCTACCCCTCTGGGAGATAATATGAAACGTAGTTTGTTCTGTCTTGGATTGGTTATGTTGGTTGCCGCCTGCGTGGGTGAAAGCAAGGACCCTGCTGCGAGCGATACCGGTGTTACGGATGTGAGCCAGGAAATAGTTGATCCCATCGACACCTCATCCCCGGATCTACCAAAGGCCGATGTGGTCGCCGAAGTGACGGATAGTGGTCCGGAAGAAGTGGGGCCCTTCGATATCCAGGAACCCGATGTGGGGCCGGATACGGCCGAGACCACCACCGATGCGGATCCTGTGGACGCGGACGAACCAGTCGATGTCCAGGAACCGGAGGATAGCGGAGAGATTCTGGAAGGCGAACCGGCTTGTCCCATGATTCCAGTGGGGGCCCCATTGGAATATCTGGGACTTGATCCCTTCTACACCAAATTTGTGGACGGGGGCGGAATTCCCATAATCACCTCGCCAGACGTGCCCGATCAAACCCTGGAAGTGGTCTTTTATGTACTCGCCAATATGCTACAGGATCGTATTTGTGAGCGGCAGGCAATGATAGCGTCGGGTATCCGCATTGGCATCATCGGCGTGGATCAGGTGATGTCCATGATGCCGGAATATAGCGATATGTACGAGGCCTTCCCCGGGGTAGACTGGGACACTCGCGGTAAGGGCTTTGGTGCTACTCTTGTGCGTCCATTAACGACGAATTCGGAGGAGAATCTTCTCCGCTACGAAGGCGATGCCTGGGCAGGTGAGAACATTTTGATTCACGAACTTGCCCATACCTATTTCGAATTCGGTGTTCTGGGGGTGGCGGGTGGAGACGAGTACCAAGCGCGCCTGGACCAGGCCTATGCCGACGCCATAGCTGTGGGGCTCTGGGCCAATACCTACGCGGCCACCAACGCAGCCGAATACTGGGCCGAAGGGGTGCAGAGCTGGTTCAACAGCAATCTGGAGTCCCTGCCATCGAACGGTGTACATAATCATGTGAACACGCGTGTGGAGCTGGAGGCCTACGATCCGGTTCTGGCCCAGTTGATCTCCGAACTATTCAGTGCCGAACCGTGGACGCCCTACTGCGATCCCACCTACGAGAGCTGGGGTTGGGTTGATCCCACGCCCTCCAATATCGGCGGGACGCAATGTGACTTCCGGTATTCCTATCGGGACCCACTGGAATGCTCATTCGAGGGGTCGGTCAATTCCACCTCGGGAGCAGCTGATACGGCGATGTATGTATTTGTAAATCGTACCTTCGACGATACCTACAAATTATACTGGTTGGATTACCAGGGGAATCGGGTGCACTACCAGTCGCTACCCCCTCGAAGTCAGGCCAATATGGAGACCTACTCCACGCACCCCTGGTTGGTGGCCGATGATACCGATG
>CAUZEG010000044.1:0-21228 GCA_963578775.1 Myxococcales bacterium | reverse complement strand
CCGACCACGGCGACCCAGAGCCGGCAAGCATGTCTGGGTCAAGGGCCACCACGAGTGGAAATCACGGGCCGGAAAATACGTCTGGGTTCGTGGACACTGGGAGCGCCTTCGCGCTGCTAAGACCTGGGTTCCGGGACACTACGAATGGAAAAAGAGGGGCAACCATCGCGTAAAGTTATGGATTGCCGGCCATTGGGCCAATTCTCCCGCGAAAGCAAGGGTCGTAAAAATCGTAGACCGAAAGCTCCCCACGGCACCCTCGCACGCCCGACCACGACGCCCCAGAGCCGGCAAGCATGTCTGGGTCAAGGGCCACCACGAGTGGAAATCACGGGCCGGAAAATACGCCTGGGTTCGTGGCCATTGGAAGAAGGTACGCCGCGGCAAGCGCTGGAGTAAAGGGCATTATAAGTGGAAAAAGATGGGAAACCATCGTGTAAAGGTATGGGTTGGCGGCGGCTGGAAGTAAGCCGCGTCTCACATTTCTGACCAGTTCCCTGTACTACTGATCGGGTGAAATCTGTTCTGGTATCGTACGACCAAATGTGCGATGCCAGTTCCCTCACTGTTTCCGGGTAGCTATGACCGACCACCCACCAGCCGAAAGCACGGCCGACGAAGAACTCGATTTGCCCGAAAGCGTAACCGTGCTCAAGAACGGCGATACCACAATCTATCTGGTGGGGACCGCCCATATCTCCGAACGTAGCGTTCAAGATGTAGAACAAGTGATCGAAACCGTACGGCCCGACACCGTATGCGTCGAGTTATGTGAAGCTCGCTTTAAAGCGATTATCGACGATGACCGCTGGAAGAAACTCGACATCTTCACAGTCATCAAAGAAGGGAAAACGCTCTTTCTGCTCGCCAACCTCGCCCTGGGTGCCTACCAACGTAAGTTGGGGGAACAGCTGGGCGTGAAACCGGGCGCAGAGATGATGGCGGGCATCAAAAAGGCCGCGGAGGTTGGTGCACAGCTCGAGCTATCCGACCGAGACGTACACATCACCCTGAAACGAACCTGGGCGAACCTCTCCTTCTTCCAGAAGATGAAGCTTCTTGGCGCGATGGTAGGAGGTTTAACGACCAGTGAAGAGATCTCGGAAGAGGAGATCGAAAAGCTCAAAGAGCGCGATCATCTGTCGGAGATGATGGAGGAATTCGCGCGGGTAATGCCACAGGTGAAAGAGCCGCTCATCGATGAGCGAGACCAGTACCTGATGAACAGTATCGAAAACGCACCCGGAAAATCCGTGGTCGCGATCGTCGGGGCCGGACATGTCCAGGGAATGACCACGCATCTGGGAAACGATATCGATCGTGAAGCCTTAAATGTCATCCCACCGCGCTCGGGATGGATGAGTTCCCTGAAATGGGTGATTCCCCTGTTGATACTTGGTGCCTTTGCGTGGGGCGTAAGCCAGAAAGAGATCTCTACGGTCGAGCATATGTTGAAGGCGTGGATCATACCCAACGCCGTCGTTTGTGCCCTGTTCACCCTTGTTGCCGGTGGCAAGCTGGGGTCCATCGCGGTGGCATTCGTGGCCTCCCCGATTACCTCTCTGAACCCGCTGCTTGGGGCTGGCATGGTGGTCGGGTTGGTGGAGGCGTGGCTACGAAAACCAACGGTTGCCGATTGTGAACGTATCAACGAGGACGTACGCAGCCTGCGCGGGATCTATAAAAACGCCTTTACCCGCGTTCTCCTCGTTACCGTCATGTCCACCATGGGATCGGCCATCGGTGCATGGATTGGCTTGTTCTGGATTGGCTCTATCGCGATCGGCTGATCAATCCAGTCCCAGCGCGCTCCGTTGCGCCTGGTAGATTTGCTTGATTCCGACTTGTGCCGAATCCAACAGCGAATCAACCTGGTTTCGGCTGAAGGTTCCCTTCTCGCCTGTGCCCTGGATCTCCACGAATTCGTCTCCGCACATGACGACATTCATATCCACATCTGCTGTAGAATCATGGGCGTAATCCAGATCACAGATCACCTCTCCACCTACAATGCCCACGCTCACGGCCGCCATCTGACCCGTCAGAAACGGTTCGGGGCCATCCATTCCACGCTCTCCCGCCAACCGACCCAGTGCATCATATAGGGCCACATAGGCACCACTGATCCCCGTCGTTCTGGTTCCCCCATCCGCCTGGAGAACATCGCAATCGACAATGATTGTAGTCTCACCCAATTCCTCAAGGCGAACCGCGGCCCGCAAACTTCGTCCGATGAGTCGTTGAATCTCGACGGATCGTCCATCTCGTTTGCCGATCTCACGCCGTTTCCGTGTATGCGTACTGGCTGGCAACATGGCGTATTCTGCCGTCAACCAGCCACGACCCTGCCCAGTAAGAAAAGGAGGTACCCCTTCACTGATCGAAGCGGTGCAAAGCACCCGGGTATCTCCAAAAGACGCCAGACACGATCCGGCCGGATGTTTCAATACTTGCCGTTCAAAGGATATTGTACGCACGATGTTCGTCTCCTATACGCAGACGGCACGTCCGGATCTGATCGCGTCAGACCAGCTTTCCAAATGCGACTTCCCGGTCTACATAGGCATTCCAGACGTCGCCATTATTGCCGTCATCGAGTTCTTCAATAATCAGGCCGTAGCCACTACCGGCGCCGCCGGTCATGCTCTCTATCTCCCAACATACGCGTCCTTTGATGGCCACATCCGTATGACCGCCATGCCAAAACACCGGATAGGAGATCTGAACCATCGTTCCCACCTTCAACTGGGCCGTATCCAGGATGATGAAAAGACCGGATGTACTAACGTTATACGCCTCACCCACATGGTCTTCAAAGCCAACTCGGATCTTCAAAGCGACCCGAACCGACGCGCGAGGCTCACGACGATTTTTTTCTGAATCGGGCTCGGCGGCAGCCGGCTTCGACGCAGCACTCATCGCCTCAAATTTGTACAACCAGCCCCCTGTCTGCTCGTTAAAGGCAATCGGGCTGGAGATGTCACGCCCCATTCTCTGGGTCAAAAACTCTTCAACGCACTCGGGCTGCTTCTTATTGAACAAGGCGAGCAGCCGCAATTGGATCTCGGTGCCCTCGGCCGATGTGGCCTGGGCCTTAACGGCCGCCCCAAGAACCACCAGTCCAGAATGGTTGCCGTAGTGTTGGAAAGCCACCCGGGCCATTCGCTCCACGTGCACAGACCGATCCGTAAAGACTTGCAGAATATCTCGATCAATAGAATTGATCACCAGAGGCACATCACTGGTCTGTAACATCAGGCGCGGTTGTGTAAGCTGAATTCGTACACTTGGTTCCGGTTTCATGAGACAACTCCCGTGCGTTTGGTAGCCAAAGGTCGATTCGGGGCTCCCCTACATACAGAACATTATTGTGATACGAAGGTACACGCAACATTCGATCGATTTTGACGCCAAAACCAGGGGCCTGCTAATTAGAATCATGCCCATAACGGGGCCTTCCACGAGGGAAAATGAAAACACATTACGAAGTGCTGGAAGTTTCTAGAAACGCCAGCCCCGAGGAGATATCGAAGGCTTATAAAAAGCTCGTAGCCCAATATCATCCCGACCGTCATCAGGGGCATGAACTGGAAGGTCTCGCCAAGGAGAAGCTAGCCGAGCTCAACGAGGCGAATGAGATCCTATCGGACCCACAAAAACGAAGGATCTACGACCAACAAATTGGGCCCGTTCGTTGGCCCGGCCGTCGTCCTGGAACTCGACAGCCCCCCATCAATCCGGACTCCCAGTTCTCTGCACCGAGTTTTCTCCGCCCAATATTCGGTCTATTGGCTTTGGCTGGTTTCGGTCTCGCTCTCCGCTTTCTCCGCAATCCCCGCATATTTGTCGTCGCAATCATCGTCGTAGCGATCATATGGCTGAGTGCATTACTACTCCGTGGCCGGAACAAAAACCCACGCGAATAGGTACTCATCATCTAGGTCTTGACCCAGAATAGCTCCGATGTCATGACGAACATAATCACAATCGGGAGTACGTCCATGCCCATCAAGGTCTATCAATATCCAAACTGCTCTACCTGCAGAAAAGCCATCAAATGGCTGAAAACCAGGAATATCGACTTTGAGAGCATCAACATCGTGGACCACCCTCCAACCCGGTCCGCTCTCGAAGATCTGTGGCAGAAATCCGGGCAGCCCCTTCGGAAGTTATTTAATACATCCGGGCAGTCCTACCGACAGGGCAACTTCAAAGATCGCCTGGCCTCCATGACAGACACCGAGGCCCTGACCGCACTTTCCGCGGACGGCAAGCTGATCAAGCGCCCGCTGGTCGACGCAGGCCCCACAGTGCTGGTGGGCTTCAATGAAGACCACTTCAAGGACTCTCTGGGCGGGTAACGTACGTCGCTGTACGCGGCCTACAGATCGCTAAGATTCAGTCCGGCCGTATAGCCGTACGAAACATCCTTATCGTAGCCATAGACGATAACGCCGATATCCTGGTTGGCCGTCACCTTATGGACACCATCCGCGACCTTGATACGCGCAACCTTGAAGTCGGTGCCAGGCATATCCTCAAAATTTCCGGCCGGTACAGCCATATTATCAAGCGTGACAGCGGCCGATTTCGGAGCGACGATATTCACGTAGTCGTCCACATACTGATTGGGTGTGAGGAAGACATATTCATCTCGGAATTGCTCTACCGGAGCCGTGAGAATGAGTGCCGGATCCCCCACTGGCCAACAATAGCATTCGAAACCGAAGCAGGAACAGTTATGCCCTGCTGGACAGCCGGCGGATGAATTCGGAATCTGACACATGGGCGGCAGGCATCCGTACTCAAAGTTCGCCCCCATCATTTCACAGCTATAGCCAGGATGGCATTGGGTTGAGTTAGAACAAGACGAGCCAATCGCCGACGTAAGAATTTCCTGCGAACTCGCCAACATCTGCCCAACCATGATGGGCTTATTGGATGTGATCACGAAATCTTGATCCGTTACAACCTCGGCCCATTGCCCCCGATTTAGACTGACGGACGAGGCTACGGCTGGTGAGAAACTCACCTGCGTACCATCCTCAGCCGCAACGATTCGCCAATAATCCGATTCGAGGGAACGCTTCATGCTCTTTGCAGCCGCATAGGTCTTCCCCCAGGTTTTGACCGGGAACATCTGCTGTTCCAGATGGTCGGCACAACAACGATCGTTGGTTATCGAAGCCTCATGACCTCCGAAAACAGCGATCGGTTTGTCGGACGTCACAATCGTTCCGGTAAGATCTGCCAGATCCTGATCCGTCTTGATGTTCAACACCTGGAAGGGCTGCAGGGTAAACTCGTAGGACTGACCTGGCTGCATAGCCGCCACCCCAAGTCCACCGAGAGTACTCGCAGACGACACGATGGTAACATGCGTGTCCGGGTTGGGCGCCATGACCGACATGGTGCCTCGATAGGGGACCACACAATATTCGCCACCGAATGGATTGCCTGGATCGGGTTGGCAGTAGCCGCCTTCAATCTGACCACATATGACCTGACAGCTCTCAAACAACGGGATCTCCGGTCCGCCACCCTGGAGCTCCCCACGACTCATTATGATGTATTCGGTTCCATAGGTATTCGCGGGCAATAATAGCGACGCATCGTTGGAGAAGACATCGACGTTATCGAGGGGGTTGAACTGGTAGGCAATGATTGGCGCCGACGCCTTTATCCGGTAGGCACTCCAGGAAATGGAGCTGCCGCCCGGATGGCGTTGCGGCAGCTCAAATATTTCTAATTGACCCGGCGCGACGGTCTTCTTTGTGACCTCTATTTCCTGCGCGCCCGTGCTGTCCTTGCTGTAGATGGAGATCTCCGAGCCCGTATCGGACAAATTCGAAATGATGACCGCAAAGGGGCCATTCTGGGCGTCGTAGTGGTTGTCCAGATCAACAGCCCAATAATCACAGCCAACGTTGGTGGATTGTTTGATATCCCCACTTCCGCAACCGCCAATACATTGGCCCTTGAAACACGACATCCCTTCGGCGCCACAGTCCTGGGTTATATTCCAGCCTGAACCATCGTTCGCACATACCTCCGCTACGGAATCTGTACAGCGTTCCTGGGTCGGCAGGCACTCCGTACATTGATTGTTGGCGCAACCATTGGGGCAAACCTCCAGATCAATATAGCTCATGCCATCGTCGGCGCATTGTTGAATCGTAAATCCGAGACAACGCAAGGTGCCTGGGCCACAGATCGCTCCCGGAGGGGCACAGGTGCCGTTAAGACAGATCGACGTACCTTCACATCCGGCCCCTGCCGTACATTGGACACATGTAAACGTGACCAGGGAACAATAGGGGAGCGTCGTAGGACAATCGCTGTTCTGCTGGCAACTCTGGGATGTATCCTGGGCAAAGTTGATACCCAGGTCGTCGCTTCCACCCGGTCCCGAATCCGAGCTTCCACAGCCAATTTGCATACTTCCCATCAGTAAAACCAAAAACAAAATAAGCGTTTTTGGGGTCTCCAATCTGTTCATCTACCGCTCCAATTTACGCGCAAGGTGCCGAAGTGTAGTGGAACACGGCCTATTATCTCAAGACCAAATTTGTATAGCGGCGCACCGGTCTTGATTCCCTATTGGAATCCACCCATCCAATTACTACATATTATTCGGGAAACCAGCCCAGACGGCGTTGTGGAGGTAGACGAACGATTTGTAGAGATCTACGCCTCTATTCTCGTTCCAACGGAAGCGTCAGGCACCGGGGCCCACCGCGCCCACGGCTAAGCTCCGGCCCTTCGATCGCCACAACAACCTTATGCGCCGAATCCTGAAGCAGATACTGCGCATTGCGGCAGAAATCGTCCGCATCGAACACCTCAAACCCCGATCGGTTCATACTTTCAAGCGTCCGCTCGTTACGGGCGTATAAAATGACTTTGCCCGGTGCGAGCGCAAATGCATTCGCACCATCACTCCATTGTTCCCGCGCCTGGTGGATTGGATCGGCTCCACCACAAAGAATCGGATTGAAGTGTAGTCCATCCTCGCCGAGTACATCGACGAAACTGCCGGAACGCTTGCGCGGTTTTTCACCCGGTTGCATCGAGGTAATACGAACCCCGCCAGGCTCGACCATCAGCGGCGAATAGGCCAGACAGGTCGACTCATCGACCAGAGTAAAGACCGTGTCGAGATGCATGGTGGATCGGGCCGCCTGCATCTCGACAAGATACACGCATTGAAGCCCGTTTTTTAGTAACAGCGTGGCAGCCGCCTGCCCGCTCTCCAAATTCGTCCGTTGACCCACTCCAATGGCGACATGTCCTTCGGATAAGACCATAATATCGCCGCCCTCAATGGCGGGCTCCTTGACCATGGGGCCGATATCCAACAGCGTGGCCCTCTCAAAGCTCCGATGGTGTTGAAACAGGGCCCGTGTAATCAACATCTCACGTTGACGCGCCGGCTTTCGTGCATAGGTCAGGAGAATATTCCTCCCCACCACCGCAGCCAGGTCCCTGGAAAATAGCAGATTGGGAGCCGGCCAACGCAAGAT
This sequence comes from Myxococcales bacterium, assembly GCA_963578775.1. Taxonomy (GTDB): domain Bacteria; phylum Myxococcota_A; class UBA9042; order UBA3505; family UBA3505; genus UBA3505. The sequence goes on along the minus strand of CAUZEG010000044.1, from coordinate 13,705 downwards.
ACGAGTACCGTCTGGGTGGCAGCCCGAGATGAGTACACGTTCCAGATCTTGCGGACCCAGACTCAAAAGTCGACTGTGCTCTCGCTTGTTGATCGTATGGTCCCATATGGCCTTCTCAATAGCGATGACACCATCGATAATCTGCTGGCGCGGTCCATCGGCATGAAGAATGGCCCGCAAAAGACTCCGAAACTCCAATGTATTCGACGGCCCACAGGCGGCTTGTAGGATCCGAACAAGATCATCGTGTTCCGAACGCAACCGCGACAGAAGAACAAGGTCATCAAAGAGAAGGTAGTTCGGATTTGCCTGCAGCACTCCCTTCGCATTCTCACCAAAGGCTTCAATATTCTCGGGCAACATCAGATCGATCTCAGGACCCGGCCGATGAATGACCACTTTTTTCAGGCGTTGAAGCTCGTTCGGTACCCAGACGTTCATACTTCAAGCGTAGCCATGAAACGGCATACGTCAAACTCAAGAAAAAGGGGCGCGCCACCTGATGGCGACGCGCCCCGCTCGATGAGCATGACTCAAACGCTTGTCAGGCATCCTTCGCGAGTTGACTTACGAAGGAGCAAAGCTGACTTGGACTCCAACCCTTGATTCGACGCTTTTGACCATTCACACGAATGGTATGAACCGTCTGATCACGAAGAACCGCATTATGGAAGTCGAGACATTCTGTACGGATCCCCGCACGGGTCTTGGACGTGAAGACAAATGGGGTGCGATCCATTTTTCCCGAAGCGATCTTCACAGCACCCTTTTTGCGGACAGAGTTCAAGATGAGATGTGCGGCTGCACGACCTGACCACGGACGACCACGCTGCGATATCCGCTTGCCATTGATGTTCAAACGGCGAACTCCGCGTGGGCTCACAACAAGTGGTACAAGGCTCGAAACGGCCATCTTCAACTCCACATGGGTCCGGGCCTGAATGGAGATCGGGGCCCGACCAATACTACCTGTCACCTTCAAGGCGGGTTTTCCCGTACTCAGACGCGCATTCAACGCAACCAGGGCACAGGCTTGGACCGATGTCGTCTTGGATTGGATGGGACGGTAGGTTTTCCCATTGATCTTCAGGTTTCTGACCCGAATCGGTGTGTCCGATAAGAAGCGCTTACACTGCCGGTAGATGGCGTCGTGACTCCGACCGATGAAATCGAGCCCAATACCGTCAATCTCACCCTGGAAACGAAGCATAGATGCCAGCTTCGGCTGTGGTCGGCTGGTCGGCAGATTGTTGATCTTCTTTCGAAGACGACGTATCGAGAAGGCGACCTCATACCAGGTATCGAGCAACTGATCCGATGGCCTGGAGAGAGATTTGTGCATAAGTTGACGGGTCTTCAAGAACTGCGCGTCCAAACGAGAAAAAGCATGCCGAAGGCGTCGATTTGACGTATCCGAACGTGCTTCTTCCGAAAGCTCTTGGGTCCATAAAGACAGCAGGCGTAAATTCCGTAGAACACTCTTTCCGGTACTTCTCTTCGGTTTTCGGAGTGTACGCTGTACCTGTTCAATGGACGTGTTCACCTGGTTAGTTGAACGAATGATCTGAGCCTTACGATCGGCCTTCGGGTGTGAAGCCGAAGCCACCATAGGAATGATCAAAACAAAACATAATGTGCTAATGATGATCGATAAACGTTTCATAACAAACTCCTCATCTGACAAAAAATAACCACAAGGTCCGTGCAGTACCAACGCAGATGCTTTCACAATATTCAAAGACGAGAAACCAGACTCCAACCCGATGAACCATACGGATACAGAAAGGATCGTCGCGATTGTCCGTGACGCTGGACGACTGGTGGAACAGATCGCAAAAGATGGTTTCCAGACCATGCGTAAAGCTGACCACTCTGTGGTCACTGGCGCCGATCTTGCGGCAGATGTGTTGATTCGTGACGCCTTGCGGGAGTCGTTCCCCAACGACGCCATCTTGACCGAAGAGCACGGGCTCGTCGGGCCGCCCGATGCGGAAAACATATGGGTTGTAGACCCAATCGACGGCACACGTGCCTATGCCAAAGGCCGCTGGGGCTATTGCGTGATGGTGGGCAAAGTCCGCCAAGCCCGTCCGGTATTTGGAGTAATATACGACTCCTATCGGGATGTATTGTGGATGGGAGGCGAAAGAATACCGGCCGTTCGGGTAGATCCAGATGGGGTGGTAGACCTTCCTACGGACCGGCATATCGACAGACAAAATATGCGACTAATCACATCATCCAGCTTCCCGGACGAACTATATGAACGGTTGGTTGCAGAAACAGGCTTTCAAAAAGGACGCCGGGTAAATAGCGTGGGTATCAAGGTCGGAATGCTCTGTGACGGTGATGCTGAGGTGTACTTCAGCTATCACCCCCTCAGCTTCTGGGATACGGTCGCACCCTGCGCCTTAGCGGTCGCCACTGGGGCGACCTACAGCCTACTCGACGGCAGCAACCCCAGTTATAAACCGTCCACGGAACCCGAGTCCTGGGTCCATGATCAGCCGTTCGTCTTCAGCGTTGGCGAACACCATTCGGACGTCGTTGAGGCCATCCGCCGCGCTGTCGAACTCTCCTGACGGGATCAGACATCATCCCGGGAAGGTCAAGCCTATCTCCCCTCGGGACTAGACGCCCTCTCGGGGTCTCAATACCTCCGGAGATCCAGCCCCCGAAACATTTCAAGGACAATATCGAGGCAGCGTTCTACGGCTGACTTCCAAGCGGGTCTTCGAGCAATTTTGCTAGACTGTCGACGTCGGTATCGGCAGCCAGCATCAAGAGGAATACAAATAATGAAAGGCGGCGGATTATTGTCCCTGATAAACATATCTCTCTGTCGATTAAAAAAGCTTCCCCGGAGGAACACCAGGCCAAGTCCCTGGGGGCGAGGTTTGGCAGTCTCCCGACGACCGTTGAATACCGATCTTCCCAATACACAAAAACAACGCGCACCCTTTTCGCACCGAAAAACCTGGGCCTATGGGGGTTCTCCTTGAATCCGCGACTAGGGGGGTGGTATTTGCCCGCGCTCCGCAATCCTTAACTCAATTGAGGGCTGTGCCCGCGAACTACCCAGCAGGAGTCCCGCTGATGAAGTCTTTGTTTTCTACCTATGGATTTTTTGTGTTTCTGATTCTCTTTGCAGCAGCATGCGGCAGCAATACCACCGCAACAGGCGGTAACGACGTTGTCGGCACAGACACAACTCCACCCACGGGCTGCCAGGACCTGGACAACGACGGTGTCCTTGGGGTCTCTTCAAACTGCCCACAGGGCATCGACTGTGATGATAATGCCGCTAGCACATTTCCGGGTGCAATCGATCTTTGTGGCGATGGCATCGACCAGGACTGTGACGGAGCCGACGATCCCTGTTGCAACGACGAGGATAATGACGGCGTATTCGCCAATTCCGGATCCTGCCAACAGGGAACCGACTGTAATGACAACGATGTAAATTCCTACCCCGGCGCCACGGAAATTTGCGGCGATGGGATCGATCAGGACTGCGATGGCAACGATGCACCCTGCTGCTTGGATAACGACAACGACGGTGCCTTTGGCATTGGTTCTACCTGCGCGGCAGGAACCGACTGTAATGACGGCGACGCCACCATTCACCCGAATAGCCCCGAAGTCTGCGATGACGGAAAAGACAACGACTGCAATGGCCAGACTGATGACCAGGATGCAGCCTGCCAAACCAGCTGTACGCCGGACTGTACCGGAAAGCAGTGCGGTGATGACGGCTGTGGCGGTGAATGCGGCCCATGTACCGATGGGGTTGCGTGTGTAGACACTCTATGTACCCCCGACACTCTCCCCGGTAGCTGCACCGGTACCTGCGGTGACTATACGGTGGGGGCCCCGTGCCAATGTGACTCCTTCTGTTTCTCCGCGGGAGATTGTTGTGAGGACATTTGTAACACCGACGTCTGCTACGACGACCTGTCTAGTCAATGTGGTTGTACCGACAGCGATGGCGATGGATTTGGTGCAGGCCCCGAATGTCTGGGCGCGGATTGCGATGACTCCAATATCGACGTCAACCCTGACAGTGACGAAATCTGCGGAAACGGCCTCGATGACGACTGTGCCGGTGACGGGGACGAAGAATGTCCCGTTGAGCCATGTACGTCGGAGACAGATCAAGATGGAGACGGCTACGGATCAGCCACTGGCTGCGACCCGCAGGACTGTGATGATTCCTCCACCGAGATCTTTCCTGGTGCCACAGAGATCTGTGGAGACGACATCGATCAAAATTGCGACGGTGCCGACGATGAATGTCCGGTCATCGACTGTATAGACAACGATGGAGACGGATATGGTGAGGGAAGCGAGTGCATCGGACCCGACTGTAATGACTCCGACCTTACTGTAAACCCGGCCGCCACAGAGGATCTCTGCGAAGATAATGTAGACCAGGATTGTGACGGAACGGATCCCGATTGTGAACCAGACTGCGTCGACGAAGATGGCGACGGTTACTTCGCGATCTCCTCGCTCTGTAATGAAGGAACGGACTGCAACGACGGTCTTAACTACATCTACCCGGGCAATGCGGAAATCTGTGGCGACGGCTACGATCAAGATTGTGATGGTGCCGACCTGGAATGCCCCGAAACCGGCTGTACTCCGGTCGTGGATGACCCCCAGAACACCACGACAGCCACGGGCTGCGATGCGGGCCAATGGTGTAATTCGGCCACAACGGAATGTGAGTGGCCCAAGTACTGGGAGTGGTGGGCTCCAGTCATCCATCTGGATACGGATGCCGATAAACCCGGCTGGGATCTATTCACAACGGTCGATTATGACGGCGACGCCCATGCGGGAAATAACGGCGAGCATATTGACGACTACGCCAAACCGGCCGTCCTCTATTACTCGTATGTAAAGACCGATACCCACGCCTATCTTGGATATCACTTCTACTTCCCTCGACGATGGGATGACGCGGTCGTATTTGGTACGGAATATGAGAATGCCATGCAGACGGTTCTGGTTGTCATTCGTCTGGTCGAAGGGACAATGGGTCAGCTTGAGGCAATGATCACCAGCGCCTACGGTTATTACTACCCATATAGCCCGGAAGACTCTGCCCTGAATACAGGTACCTTCTTTGACGGCACCATCGAAATGGACTCGAACGGACATCATGCTCGACCCATCGTCTACGTGGACAGCCAATCCCACGCGGTTTACGGGCTTAAATGGTTCAGCGGCTTCCCCGAGGGTGATGGAATCATCCTTGATTGGGGCTTCGAGGCCGATAGTCCAGTAGATGTAATCACAGAAGCAACCTATTCAATGCTTGCGTTGAAAGATACTCTGTGGCCTGAACGCCTGAATACGGGGGATACAAAGATCTTCAAATCCTTCCATCTCTTTGCCGGGAACGATCTCGACGACGATGGAAGCGTACCACCCTGGGCAATGTATGATACCTACCTGGGCGACGACGACCCCTACGGCGAAATCCTATATGATCCGGCCAGCGCAGTCGTTCGACAATATCCGGGCGGATGGGGGACCTTCTCAACGAAGTACAGCTACAACCCCTACGCGCTTCGTGTCGATCTGTGGGATCTGTTGATCAAATCGGGCGGAGGTTTCGGTGATTCCGACCCCGATCCGTATATCAAGCTCTATCTGCGTGATGGACGCGGTGAACAACGCCAGGTTCTCGGCAACGGAAACCAGGGCCTTCAGAACAACTGGTCCCTGGAGAACCAAGCCAATGGTACCTACATCAACCTGAAGAGTGAGCTGGAGCGATACTGGTTCTACGGACTCGACCATCCGGGATATCAGGATTTCGGCATCGAGGTCCGAGATGCCGATCCGATTATTGGTGACGACTGGCTTATGGAGCCCGGCCAACGTGTGTACGCCACATCAAGCTTCTTGGAGTTCTACGATTTCATCAAGAGCGATATGTACATCGAAGTCATCAAGTAGGGCGTTACCAACCACATCATGAAAACTGGAGCTGGAAGTCTTCAGCTCCAGTTTTTTTGTGGGAATGTAAAGGACATCAAACCCCCGCCGAATCGACGTTGACCTGGACCCCGGACGCCCCCTATGTTTGCGTATCGAGACTCCCGCAGAGGACAGTTACGACCCCCGATGAAACCAACCGAACGATATAAAGTCCGGGTCGGAGGCCTGCTTGTCCTCCTCGGACTCTTAAGTTCTGCGACACCCGTCTGGGCAAGCCCAGTGGATTTGTTTGGGTTCGGAATGCGAGGGATCTCCATGGGAGGAGCTATCGCCTCCAGCTCCTCCGGGCACGAAGCCATCTATTATAACCCGGCTGGTCTGGCCTGGGCCGAACACCCTACATTCTCTCTCGGCTACCAATACGCGTCTTTTGGGCTCAACATCCGGGATGAGCCCCTGGATGTACAAGCAGCTCCCGCCTTATCCCTCGGATTTAGCATGCCGCTTCCTCTGGGTGGAACGATGCGTAATAAGCTGTCACTTGGCCTTGGCTTCGTTCTGCCACAGACATCGATATTCCTTACACGCACGCCTTTCCCCGGAACCCCCCATTTCCCATTGCTACAAAACCGTGCCCAGGGAGTGAGTATTCTCGGAGCAATCGGAGTTCAAATCACGGACTGGCTATCGTGTGGAGCCGGGTTCATCGCCCTGGCAGAGTTGAATGGGTCGATTGAAACAGGACCCAATCAGCTCGGAGAGATCGGGGCGAAGGTGCACGATTCACTTCTCGCGGACTACTCCCCCGTATTCGGTGTCCTCTTTCGGCCGGCCGAAGATGTACAACTCGCCATGGTGTACCGCGATTCATCCGAGGCGGTCTATGCGCTTCCGGTAAAGGCCGATCTGGGGGACGAGTTCCCAATCCCCATCCCGTTGTTGGATCTGCGCGGAGTATCCCAATTCGATCCGGGTCAGGTGAGTGTGGAACTATCAATGAGACCCCTCCCTCAACTCTTGCTTGCCACCTCGGCCGCCAGAGTCTGGTGGTCGGACTTCACAAACCCCATCGTATATACCGCAGTACCCGACAACTACCCTCCCCAGCCAGCCCCCGATTTCTCCGATATCTGGGTATGGCGTCTGGCTGCAGAATGGGCCGGACAGGTGGGATCAACGAAAGTAGCGCTTCGGTCCGGGTACATCTATTACCCGACCCCGACTCCACGCCAGACGGGATTACATAATTACCTTGATAACACCCGTCAGATCTGGAGCGTGGGGCTTGGCGTGGAACACGGCATATTCCAGATAAACACGGGATTACAGCTTCACCTTTTAGCGGATCGTAAACACACCAAGAAAGAGAGCGAGGCCGATACCAATAACGCAGGCTATCCTACCATCCACCACGGCGGGCACATACTGGTGCTTGGAGCCGAGACTGTGCTGGAGTTTTGACCGATGACGTCCTGGATGCACAGATCAAAGAGCCAATGGCTGGCGACGGCACTGTTGATGGTGTGGAGTATGGGCTACGCCAACGCCAACCCATTGGACTCCTTTGGTCTCGGAGCACGATCCATCGGGCTCGGGGGGGCAGCAACAGCGGCCGGCGATGATTCCTCGGTCAATTATTACAACCCTGCTCTGCTCACGAAGATTTCCGGGCTCCAGGTCGATCTCGGTTATGTGTATATGAAGCCACAATTGGAGCTGAACAATGCCGACCTTGAGGTAGACCAACATAGTGGCCTTCAAATCGGGGTCGTACTGCCCCGAACCATTGCCGACCGACGCATGGCGGTATCTGTTGGGATGTTTCTGCCGGACGCACGGGTAACACGTATCCGAGCACTACCCGATTACCAGCCTCGCTTTGTGCTTTTCGATAATCGACCGCAACGCCTGGTTGTAACAACAAGCGTGGCCTTTGAAATCATAAAAGGATTCAGCGTCGGAGCCGGACTCAACTTCATGTCGAATGCCGAGGGTATGGAGAGTTTAAGGGGCACGATAAACCTTAATAATCCGGAAGAGACCACCCTTCTGGGATCGGTTGACGTGGACTTTGCTGCCGTCCGGTACCCCACATTCGGCGCAAGTATAACACCGAACAAAAACTGGACTCTGGGCTTCAGCTACCGAGAACGCTTCCAGCTCAATCTGAACCTGGGAATCGACGTGCAGGGAAAAATCGTCACCTCTCCAGCCCCTGGTCAGGAGCCGATTGTCCTGGTCGAAGAGGCCCGCTTTATTCTGATCTCGAATAATACAAATCTGTTTTCTCCCCGCCACATCACCGTCGGGTTGATGCACGAACGAGATCGCTTCAAGGTATGTGCGGACCTCGCGTGGGTCGAGTGGAGCGCCTTCCCCACACCAAGCTCCAGAGTTGAAATCGACCTGGACCTGGAAGGGCTCGACGTCGAAGTACCACCCCTGGACCGGCCCGAACCACCCGGATTCAAGAACATTTTCGTTCCTCGGATAGGGTTTGAATACCAGGCCATCCGCTCCTCTTCCGTCCATGTAGCTATACGCTCGGGATACTATTACGAACCCTCGCCCGTCCCCCCACAACGAGCGCTAACGAATTTTGCGGATGGAACCAAGCATGGCTTTTCCTTCGGGATCGGATTGAAAACGTCGGCCTTTCAGCCGGTCTTTCCAGAGCCCATTCACATCGATCTTGTCACGCAATACATTCATCTTATGCCCCGAACCATACGGAAAGACAGTCCGGTCGATCTCATCGGAGATTACCGAGCCGGAGGTTATCTATTTGGAGGCAGCGCCACCATGAGGCTTCAATTTTGATGTCCCTTTCACAACATAAAGCAGTAGTGACCCTGGCCCTCATGGGGCTGGTGCTAAGCTGCGCCCAGTTGGGTGGTCTCGGGGGGGGAGACGCGAACCTCCCCAATCGGGGAATCGTTCCCTATGTAGCTGCGGAGCTTGGCGACCCGCCATCCCCCTACATTCTATTTTCGCCCATTGATGATCATATCCGGTATCTGGAACCGTACGGCATGGCCGTAGACAACAAAGTCTACCTCTATGTGGAGGAACGAAACCTGGATACCGACACCTCGACCATCGTCCTGGCCACCAGCACCGATAACGGTGAGACCTTTACTGCGCCCCAACCCGTTCTCAGCACAAGCGATGAAACACTACATCCTCTGTCTGGCCCCAGCCTTGTATGTGGCACGGACACCTGCCTGATGGCGCTGGGCTTCGGAAATGGTCAGGGGTTTCTTTTTGCTGAAGGACCGGCAGAAGGGCCCTTCGAGATCATTGACGACTGGACGATCGAGATTTCTGAAGACTACGAACAAAATGGCATCGCCTCACCAAGCATCATCCGTGATGGATCGGGATACGCGGTCTTCTACCATTGTCGAGCGGACGTAGATTCGCCATATGTGATTGCTCGAGCAAACCTGGGTGACACAGTCTCCAAGGTAGGAGTCGTACTGGAAGGAGGCTGTCCCGAGGATGCCACATTATTCGATTGTTGGGAGCCGGATGGAGTCCAGCACCCGGACGTGCGGGTAGCCACAACCGCTGGCGGACAGACCATCATCCGGATGCTCTACCGCGGGCGAATGGGAACCAGCGGAAGCTTCGGGTTCGCAGCGTCCGACGACGGTCTCCTATTCGAAAAATTCTTCGCGAATCCAATCCTCAAGTCGGATCAAACCATATTTCATCCCACCAACGTTCGACTCGAAGATCGCTACCTTCTCTTTTTCACCCGCTCCGCCGCAGGTAGTAATCACGGTATCGCCCTCGCAATTAACGACGACGGACGACCAAGCGAAGATTTCTGATACTCGTCAGATCAAGTTGGGATCGGACATGATCTCCACCAGGGCTGGCCCAGGATGTTCGAGGGCTGTACGCAAAGCTCCTGGTAATTCTTCGGCCTGGTCGACTCGAATTCCCAACGCCCCACAGTTTTCTGCAAAGCGCGAAAAGTCAGGGTTCGACAGGCTGGTTTGCCATACCGGCCAGTTCCCACCACGCTGCTCTTTGGAGATTTTTCCCAACTGCTGGTTATTCAACAAGACGTGGGTGATGTTCATGCCATACTTCACGGCGGTCGTGAGTTCCGCCATGTATTGGCCAAAGCCACCATCGCCCGAGACTGAAACCACGGGCCGGTTTGAAAACCTTGGATCGGCTTCCTGGCTCGCCGCCCACGCACCCATGGCCGCTGGCAGAGAAAAGCCAATCGAGCCGAGATAACCCGACATCAAAATGGATTGACGATCGCATTCGAAGTATCGGCCGAAGGAATAGGTGTTGTTGCCCACATCCAAGGCAATTATGGCATCTCCTGGGATCTCTTGTGACAATACCCGAAAGATGGTCGCTGAATTGAGGCCATTCCCCATTTCATCCTTCTCTCGGCGTAGTTTTTCCTGATTCCATATGTCCCGGCGTTCCCTGATTTCTGTCCGGTGATCGATGGATTGTGCCGATTCGGCCAATGCCTTCTGAAATGCTTGAACGGTAACCCCGATCTCGCCCCAGACCAATACATCAACCGCATGAAAACGGGCCAAAGCCATGGGGTCGAAATCCACCTGAATGGTGGGCTTCTTCGAAGTAATCCCGGTATGATTGCTAAAGCTGGCCCCTAGAACCAGAAGACAGTCGCATTCATTCATAAACCAGCTGGCTATTGGAGTACCGCTTCGCCCTAATACACCGCAAGCAAGAGGGTGACCGTCGGAGATGAGGCCTTTTGCCTTGAAGGTGGTAAGTACCGGACAGTTGAGTGACTCCGCAAAGGCGGTAATGCTGTCCATATGGAAGCGGGCACCGTGCCCAACAATGATGACCGGCCTTTGCGCCTCCTTTAACAGGGTTAGCGCAGCCTGAAAGCTTTCCTCTGGTGGCTGGATTTCAGCAACCGTAACCCGCCCAGCGGGGCCGCCCGCCGTAGCCTCTTCACCGACCGAGATCTTCTGGACCTCGTCCGGGAAGATCAAATGGGAAACTCCACGATTCAAAGTGGCACTTTTACAAGCCAGGTTCATGAGCTCCGCATGGCGGCTTGTACTTAAAACCGTCTGACTGAACTGAGCGACACGGCCGAAGGCTGCGTTCAGATCGACTTCCTGAAATGCTCCTGGACCAAGAACCTGGGTGTCGACCTGCCCAGTCATAGCCAGCACGGGCGAACGGTCCACATTGGCATCCCAGAGTCCTGTCAATAGATTGGTGGCTCCAGGGCCAGCAATACTCAGACAGGCGGCCGGGCGCCCCGTTAGCTTTCCGTAGGCCGACGCCGCGAAGGAGGCCGCTCCCTCGTGTCGCACACCGACAAATCGGAGGCGTCCCCGCTCTTCTTCCAAACGGAGCGCGTCCGCCAATCCCAGATTTGAGTGGCCCACCATCCCAAAGACAGAAGTAACCCCCCAGGAAGTCATGGTCTGAGCCATAATATCCGAAATCGTCGGAACATGAGCAGCCTCGGCTTCGATACCCACATAGATTCCATCCCCTCGGACATCGACGGTATAGGTATCCACCCCATCATCATACCCTCCAGGAGGTGTCCCGGTTTGTGGGTCAAAATCCCAGCCATGCCAAGGACACCGAAGATAGCCCTTCTCAATGGACCCCTCTCCAAGCGGCCCTCCCTGGTGGGGACATTTGTTGTCGAGCGCCGAATACACTCCCTCATGGTGAGTCATGCAGATCGTCTTACGACCACAACTGACAGTCTTGACACGCCCCTCACCGAGCTCGTCGGACTCCAATACTTTATGCCATTTGACTGGTTTTCCCATCCCCTGACTCCGTCTGCTCCAATCTTTCGCGCCTAGCTTCGCGACCAAGGCCCCTTCCCGTCAAGTGGCGATGTGATAGGGTGGCGACATGCAACCACTCAACCCGCATCGAAACCACGCCAGATCCGACGAACCCTATCGGTCAGGCGGAGACCGTTTCGATTTTCGTTTTCGCTGTTTCGACTGTGTGTACTGGCGCGCTAGGACCCAAGACTGTCTGCTTGGCTACCCAGTAGAGGAACTAACGGATACCACCCAACCGATTCAAAGACCGGATGGACAATGGGTGACCTGCAAACACTTTGACCTGGACTAAAGGTCGTCGTCCGCCAAAATCCTCTGAAGTCGCCTCTTGAGTCCCGGTCCAACCTTCGGGTCGTCCAGAGCATGGGCCACATTTGCCATAATATAGCCCTCCACATTGCCCGTATCGTAGCGAACGCCGGTCAATGGAACCCCCACCATACCTTCCTCACGGGCCAACGTACGAAGAGCATCCGTCAGCTGAATCTCACCACCCTTGCCGGGGCTGGTTTGGGCAAGAAGCTCAAAGACACGGGCCGGCAATACATAGCGCCCTACGATCGCCAGCCGACTTGGAGCATCCGCCGGGTCCGGTTTCTCGACCATATCGGAAATGTCGTAGTTACCATCCGCCCGTTGTGTGGCCTGGACAACCCCATAGGAGGAGACGTCTTCCTGGCTGACCTCCATGATACCGACTACACCTTTTCCCGTCGCTTCGTGCGCATCAATCAGGGCACGTAGGTACGGTTGCTCGGATTGAATCAGATCATCGGGCAGCATCACTGCGAAGGGGCGATCCCCGACGATGGGTCGAGCCACAAGCACGGCATGTCCCAAGCCCAGTGCCTGATGCTGACGTGTGCTGACCATATTCATGAGATTGGTAGGTTCGATGACCGCCGAGAGTACATCGACTTTCCCATCCCGCTCCAAGACCGCTTCCAGCTCCGGTGCTCGATCAAAATGATCCAGAATCGCACCTTTGATACGCCCAGTAACCATCACGAAATCGGTAATGCCAGACTTATGCGCTTCTTCAGCAATTACTTGAATCGCCGGTCTTTTCACGATCGGGAACATCTCTTTGGGGATGGATTTGGTAGCCGGAAGAAAGCGCGTTCCCAAACCAGCCGCCGGTATGACCGCAAGTCGAACCGTCCGCTTATTGGCCGTCTCAGTCATTGTTTCCACACTCCAGTATATGGACCTCGTCCCCACTGGTAACCCATGTGCCCCCATACGTGTCAAACACCATGCAATAAAATCCCAGCGGCTTTCCTACCAATACGGTTCCGCCCGTAGCCTTGATGTCGAGTTCACTCAGATTGAATGTGCCACAACCAAAAAGATCTTTCGCACCATCAAAAAGGGCCTGCTGAGAAAATCCTGAGATCTCGACAAAGTCGCTTTTTTTGATGTCGCCACTGTCGACGGCATCACAAAACCAGCTCTCAATCGACGTATCGGATCCCCAGCTGGGCGCATCAAACGGTTCGGGGAGATTTGTCGTATCCATCGCCCAGCACAATTCCTGGCCACCGGCTCCCCCCAACCAACACGCCGATGCGTGTATGGTAAATAATAACCAGGCCGACCCCGTGGATATACCAGGTTCCCAATCAAGCCCATTGACGCATTGTCCTCCTGCACAGATCTGAGAAAGTCCGCACGAGGTCAGATATTCGAAGCCCTCTACCGGATCGATACAAGCCACCACGGTATCGCTATCCAGGCAGAGGTTTTCGCCTGGGAAGCATACGGTACAAACCGGCGTGGCACTGCCAAGGGGGTGCGCGCAGTCGATTGGGCACTCCACTAGAAGATTTGCGCCGGTTCCCACCGCGTTGCATTGCTTGACGCTCGTCCCATCGCAGAAGGCGGCGAAGGGAACACAGGATTGAATGATGCATTGACCATTC